>DATADG010000060.1:0-8880 GCA_036258655.1 Gemmatimonadales bacterium
CGCTTCGGCGATCGGCATTCCGGCGTGGATGCCAAACCGGCGGGCGGCATGGGACGCGGACTGCACCACCCCGCGCTGATCCCTCCGTCCACCCACCACCAGCAGCTCGATATCCCGGAGCTCGGGGTGATACTGGCGGCAAACCTCGACGAAGAAGGCGTCCAGATCCACGTGCAGCAGGCGTGCAGGCATCCGCTACGACCTATACCAGGAGTATGGCGGTAGCCTTGACCGCCACTACCACCCGTACGCCAGGGCGGAGGTCCAGATTCTCGGCGGAGGCGGTTGTCACCGAGGCGATGAGCGGCCGTCCCACGTCGAGGTTAACCAGGGTGACAGGGCCAAGACGTTCCAGTCGCGCCACCTCCGCATCCAAATGGTTGCGTGCCGAATCAGAGTGACGCACCAAGCTCAGCACCAGATCTTCCGGCCGAATCACCGCGTGCATAGGACCTTCTCGGTCGGCAATCACGTCCAGGGTGAGATGGTCGCCGACAAAGCGCGCAGGAAACGCCTGTCCGGCGGGCCCTGAGTCGATCCGCTCTACTGTTCCGGCTATCACGTTGCCGCTGCCTACAAAGCGGGCCACGAACGCGGAATTCGGGTAGCGAAACACCTGCTCGGGTGTGCCGCTCTGGGCGATACGCCCCTCAGAGAGCACCGCGACCAGATCACCCAACCGGAGTGCCTCATCGAAGTCATGGGTGACTTGGAGTGTCGTAATGCCCTCGCGTTCGTGCAGCTGACGCAGCTCTCGGCGTAGCACATGTCGGGTAGCCGGGTCCACCGCGGCGAACGGTTCATCCAGCAGAAGAATGGACGGTTGGGGAGCTAGCGCGCGGGCCAGGGCTACTCGCTGCTGCTCGCCGCCGCTCAGGCCGCGAACCGTGCGGTCCAGCAAGGGAGTGATGGCGAGCATGTCGGCCAGCTCTTCAACTCGGCGCACGGAAATGTGCCCGTTCCCCCGACCGCGGGCTTTGACGAGCCCGTAGCCAATGTTTTCTCGAACGGTCAGGTGGGGAAAGAGATGGTACTGCTGGTAGACGAAGCCGATTCCTCTTCGTTCCGGAGGCAGGCTGGTCACATCATCATCGTGCATGAAGACCCTGCCGGCCCGGAGCCTTGCATGGCCCGCGACCGCCTCCAACAGGGTGGTTTTCCCGGAGCCCGTCGGCCCGATGATCAACGCATATCCACCCCGCGGCACCTCCAGCGAGATCTCCCGGAGATCGAAGTCACCGACCCGCACATGAAGGTTGTCCAGCCGAATCATGCGCGCTCTTCCGGCTGAAGCACCCGGACCACCAGGAAAACGGTGAGCGCCACCAGGAGCAGGATGACCGCTGCGGGCACTGCCGCGTGAAGCCCGAAGGCGGTGAAGCGATCGAAGATGTAGATGCTCGCCACTTTTGGATTATAGGTAAGGATCACGATCGATCCGAACTCGCTCACACTGCGGGCCCAGGCCAGAATCGAGCCGGCCAGAATGCCGCGTCCAGCCAGAGGCAGTGTGACCCGACGGAAGGCGCGCCACCCCGTGTCGCCGAGTGTCCGCGCGACTCGCTCCAGCTGGGGGTCCACACTGCGGAATGCCTCTCGCGCTCCACTTACCAGGATCGGAGCCGAGACGAACAGCATTGCGGCGATGATTCCAGGAACGTGACTCACCACTTCCAATCCGAGCTCGGCCAGCGCACCTCCGACCTGGGAGCGGCGGCCGAGGAACAGCAACAGCGCGAGCCCTGCCACCGGATGGGGAATGACCACCGGCAGATCGATGATGCCCTGGATCACCCGTCGGCCGGGGAAGGAGCGCCGAGCCAACAGATACGCCAGCGGGATGCCCAGCACCGCGGCGAGAACCGTGGCGACCGAGGCGGTGAAGACAGTGAGAATAATCGAGGCGCGGAGCTCGGGATCCCGCAGCGCTTCCGACAAGCCTGCTGGTGAAGACTCGAACAGAAGACGCAGCAGCGGGCCAACGATGAACAGCACCAGGCAGGCGCCGAGGCCGGCAAGCGCGGCGCGGGACCAGAGAGAGCTGACCGGCATGGCTACCCTTGGCGAGAGCTCACGGCGCGGCCTATTTTCGACGACTCACTGACCCGAGATCGAGCCGATGATGAGCAAGACGATGCAGGACGCGCTCAACGAGCAGATGAAGCACGAATTCTACTCCTCGTACCTGTACCTCTCAATGTCGGCCTACTGCGATGCCGCAAACCTCCCTGGACTGGCGCAGTGGATGCGAGCGCAGGCGCGGGAGGAAGCCAACCATGCAATGAAGATCTTCGATCATCTGCTCGACCGCGGAGGACAGGTGGAGTTGCAGCCGATCGGCAAGCCGCCCGCGAGCTTCCGTTCGCCGCTCGAGGTCTTCGAGCAGGCCCACCGGCACGAGCAGGAGGTGACCAAGAGCATCAACAAGGTCTACGGGATGGCCATGGACGAGCGGGACTTCGCCAGCCGCGTGTTCCTCGACTGGTTCATCCAGGAACAGGTCGAAGAAGAGAAAACCAGCGGCCTGCTGACAGAACAGCTCCGCATGGTGGGTGAGGACCGGCCGGGTCTGCTCATGCTGGATCGAGAGCTAGGCCAGCGTCGCGGCAGCGATGCCGGGCAGGCCCCACCGGAAAGCTGATGCAGCGAACGCGACCGGGCGGCCTCCCACTTGCCGCGGTCGCGCCGGTTCGTTCAGTTTCCCGCCCTATGCACCGAACAATTCATGAGTGACTGGGGCGCCACGCAGCGGGTCGCCGCCAGGGTCGTGCTCGCCCAGGGCGTGGTGGTGGCGGGTGAGCTGCACCTGCTGGCTCGAGCGACCTATCCCGCTGACACCGAAAGCCCCCTCGAAATGCTGAATCGGGACGATCCGTTCTTCGCATTAACCTTGGCTGGTGGGGGGGTGACGTTCGTCTCCAAGGCCCAGGCGGCGGTGGTGGCCTGTCCCAACCTGACTCCGGTGGACGATCCGGACCGGGCCTCCGCGGCCAGGTTGGTAGCCCTTGCTGTCGAACTGGCCGACGGCGTCGAATACCGTGGCCGCTCCAGCTTCGAGCTGCCGCCGAGCCGGGCACGGGCGCTCGACTACCTGAATGCGCCCGGTCGCTTCTTCACGCTGGGCACCGACGGCATTACCCAGTACATCAACAAATCGCTGGTCCGCCTGATCCGTCCTCTGGACTGAGACGCTACCGTGGCACGACTCGACAAGCTCATTCAGGTGATGCACGAGCAACGCGCAGAGGCGCTTCAGCTCATGGTCGGGAAACCGGCCTCGCTGATGCAGAATGGCTCCGTACGCCCGATCACCCGCGATCCGCTGAATGAGATGCAGATTCAGGGTTTGCTCCGGGAGATCGCATCAGCGGAGGCTGCGGCACAGCTTGGCTCGTCCGAGGCGGTTGCCTTTGCCTACCGCTCTCCGGTTGGGGAGGTACGGGTGGAGCACCGGCCCGGTCCTCAGGGGGCCGCGGTGCTCCGCCTGGCGAGCGCAGCACCCGGCGCTTCTTCCAGCTCCGCCGCACCTCCGATATCGACCACTCATCCTGCAAGCGCTCCGCCTCCGGTCAGTCCGGCCGCGACCACCGGCCAGCCGGTTCGCTCCACGCAGACCATGGCCGAAGAGCGCGCTGCTATCGAGGCCTTGTTCCGACTGCTGGTTCAGTCCGGTGCGTCGGACCTCCATCTGCGTACCGGGGAGCCCCCGATGCTCCGGCTCCACGGCGAGCTCCGGCGGGAAGAACAACCTGCCCTTCCGGCCGAGCGACTGGAGGCCATGCTGCTTAGCATCATGACCCCGAAGGAAGTCGGTGAATTCAAGGAAACCGGCGACACCGACTGGGCCTACGAGATCGAGGGAGTCGCTCGTTTTCGCTGCAATGCCGGCCGCGACCGGTTCGGAGCCATGGGTGTCTTCCGGGTCATCCCCAACCAGATCCGCACGGCCGAGGAAATGGGTCTCAGTCGTGAAGTGCAGAACCTCTGCTATCTCACGAAGGGCCTGGTGGTCGTCACGGGTCCCACGGGGTCGGGCAAGAGTACAACGCTGGCTGGATTGGTTGATCTCATCAATCGGACTCGTACCGACCATATCATTACGATCGAAGATCCGATCGAGTTCGTGCATCCGAGCAAGAAGTGCCTGGTGACCCAACGTCAGGTCGGCGTCCACACCCGATCGTTCAAGCACGCCTTGCGGGCGGCGCTCCGGGAAGATCCCGACATCATTCTGGTCGGAGAGATGCGGGATCTGGAAACCGTCTCCATCGCCATCGAGACAGCGGAAACCGGGCACCTGGTCTTTGGCACCCTGCACACCACCACGGCCGCCTCCACCATCGACCGGATCATCGACCAGTTCCCCGCCGACCGGCAGTCGCAGGTCCGTGTAATGTTGTCCGAATCGCTGCGAGGAGTCATTGCCCAGACGTTGTGCAAGAAGATCGGCGGCGGTCGTGTGGCGGCGCGCGAAGTTCTGCTCTCGATACCCGCGGTGTCCAATCTGATCCGCGAGGGGAAGACGTTTCAGATTCCCTCCATCATGCAGACCAACCGAAAGAGCGGGATGGTCACCCTGAACGATGCGCTGCTGGAGCTGGTCGACGCCCGGCTGGTGGAGCCGAAGGAAGCTTACATGAAGGCGGTCGAGAAGGTCGGCTTCGCCGCGGCGCTCAAGGCCAAGCGGCACGATACGTCGTTTCTCGGAGAAGGATGAGCGTTGGGCGGTCAGTCGGTCGGGCGGTCCGGCGGTCAGAGGACCGATGAGGAAGCTGCACTCAGCAATCAGCCCGCCGGTCCGGCTGTCCGCCCGCCCATCCTCGTTCTCGTCAATCCCCAGGACATCGTCAACATCGCGAGTGCGGTCCGGATCGCCAAGAACTTCGGTATCGACCGGATGCGACTGGTGGCTCCCGAGGTCTTCGATCCCTATCGGATCGAGGGCATCGCCCACAACACCGCCGATCTCGTGTCACGGATCGAGATGTTCGACACTCTGGCAGCGGCCATCGAGGATTGTGTGTACACGGTGGTGCTCACCGGCCGGGAGCGCGCCGCCAAGCGTCGAGTGTTGCGTCCCCATCTTGCCGCAGAAACCCTGGTGGCGGAGGCTGCCAACGGGCCGGTCGCGGTCGTTGCCGGACGCGAGGACAGCGGCCTGACCAACGATGAGCTCGATCTCTGCCATACGCTGGTGACCATCTCCACCGATCCCGCTCACCCCTCGCTGAATCTGGCGCAAGCGGTTGCCATCATGGCATACGAGAGCTGGAATGCTCGAGGGGGAGCGGACCTGCCGTTCAAGCCGCCCCGCAAGCAGGCTGCACCCGCAACCTCAGGTCAGCTGGAGCAGCTCTTCGCGGACTGGACCGAGGCGTTATGGGCCATCGACTTCTTCAAGACTCGGCAGCCGGAGCACGTCATGCGCTCGTTTCGGGAGATGGTTTTCCGTGCGGGGCTCGATGGGCGTGAGGCTTCACTGCTGCGCGCTATGGGTATCGAGGTCGTCAGATTTCTGGAACGCACCGGAAGGAAAGGCTAGTGGGACGCTCGACCGCGTACTGGACCTCTAACCTGTATGTCTCAGAGTCTGCCGAACCGGATCCCGAGGCTCCGCTCCGGGATTTCCCACCGGCGCTGGCCTCGCGCTTTCGGGCGGTGCGCGAGGGGCTGCTGCAGATCGATGGTGTGACGGAACAGGTTCGCTATATGGGCAAGACGTGGCGCTGGGCCTGGGAGTACGGGATCGGAAATCGAAAGCTCTGCTGGCTGCACCTGATGAAGAACAGCGTGGACGTCACCTTTACGCTTTCCGACAGCGATGAAAGCCGGCTCACGAAGGGTGCAAGGATCGCCGGAGTCATTGCCCGGTCTCTGGTCGAAGGGCAGCGTACCGGTCCAGTGAAATGGTGCTGGCTCGAGCTGGCTGACCGGCGCTCGATTGACGCGTTCCTGAGTCTGGCTCGCAGAAAGGCGGAGTGGCTGGCGGAGCGGCCCGCCACTCGACGAGCGCCGCGTCTTCACGGTCGTGGCAGCGAGGCGCGCGAAGCCGACTAGAACAGTCGGATTACTCCACACCTGGCTCGGCTTCGGGTTGTGCAATGATTTCTCTGGGCTATACTTCGGCGCGCGTTGGCCGTGGCGAGGCCAGATCTTTCTACCGGTGGGATGATGATGCGTAAGCTGGCATTCGTCGTCGGTGGCGTTGCGGCCGGAGGCGTGGCTGCACTCCTTACGTTCACCGAAGCCGGTTCCCACGCGCAGCAACAGGCCTCCTCCGGCCCCGATTCGATCCGGGCTCCGGTGATCGCAGCATCGGACACTGGCAGCCTACCTGGTCCCCGCCAGCCGATCTTCTTCCGGCACGACATCCACTCCGGCCAGTACAAGATTCAGTGCCAGTACTGCCATTACTCGGTGACGGTGTCGCCAGAGCCCGGCATCCCCTCGGTCCAGACCTGCATGGGATGCCACCTCGTGATCGGCGGACGCGACAGCTCGCATCAGGCGGAGATCAGGAAGCTGCGCCAGGCGTGGAGCGAGAAGAAGCCGATCGAATGGGTACGCATCCACTATCTCCCGCGGCACGCCCACTTCCCTCACCAGCGGCACATCAAGGCGCTCGGTCCCAACGCCTGCGCCACCTGTCATGGCGACGTTCAGCGGATGCCCCAGGTGTTCAAGGTAAACAACGTGGATCGCATGGGGTTCTGCATTACCTGCCATCAGGAGCGGAACGTGTCCCGGGATTGCTCGGTATGTCATTACTAGTCCTCAGTCGTCAGTCGCTAGTCGTCACGGGAGCACGCGAGCACGAGATGTGTCCAGCGACTGGCAACCGGCGCCTGGGGACTGACGACTGGCGACTGTGAAACGGAGTCATCATGGCTGACGAATCACCGTCCACCATGGACCGCCGCCGGTTCCTGACCGTTCTGGGCGTGTCGGGGGGAGGGGCCGTTGCCCTGGGCGGCTGCTCGACCGAGCGGGTCGAGAAGCTGATTCCCTACTTGGTGCAGGCGGAGGATCAGGTTCCCGGAGTCGCAACCTGGTACGCGAGCAGCTGCACCGAGTGCTCCACCGGATGTGGTGTGCACGTGCGGACTCGCGAGGGGCGCGCGGTCAAGCTCGAAGGGAACCCCGAACATCCGATCAACCGTGGGAGGCTGTGCTCCCGCGGCCAGGCAGCCTTGCAGGGGCTCTACAATCCCGGGCGCCTCACCGGCCCGATGGCTCGAGGCGCTGACGGCAAGCTGCAGCCGATAACCTGGGATGATGCGATTAAACGCCTGTCCACAGGGATCGGTCGGGCAGGCAAACAGCTTGCTGTGATCTCAGGAGCGCCGCGAGGCACATTCTCCGATCTGCTGGCCGACTGGGTCGGTGCGTTGGGTGGCCGTGTGATCCAGTACGAGCCCTTCGCGTCCGAGGCGCAGTTGGCCGCCAACCGGCAGGTCTTCGGCATCGCGCAGCTGGCGAGCCATGACTTCGCCAGAGCGAAATACATCGTCTCCTTCGGCGCGGACTTCCTGGACGCGTGGCCAGGATCCATCGAGCATCAGCGAGGTTTCGCGCAGTCTCACGGGTTCAGCGGGGGTGACGTCGCCAAGTTCGTCTACTTCGCGCCCCGGCGGGATCTCACCGGTCTCAATGCCGACCACTGGTACCCGGTCCAGCCCGGTTCGGAGGCAGCGCTGGCCCTGGCTATGGCAAACGTCCTGCTGGGCGAGCGGGGTGGGGACGCCGGCCTCCGCAGCGCGTTGTCCGGCTTTACGCCCGAGATGGCCGCCCGGGAGACCGGAGTTTCAACAGCGGATATCATCCGGATTGCGCGTGAGTTCGGAGCGGCTCGGCCCAGCCTGGCAGTGGCCGGCGGTATTGCCAATCAACATGCCGGCTCGGCCGAGCTCTCTGCGGCTGTGAACCTGCTCAACTACGTCGCGGGGAATATCGGCGATACGGTGACGTTCGGGGCAGACTTCGAGGCCACCGGGAGCTATGGCGGTCTCGATGCTCTGCTGACCGCAATGGATGCAGGTCAGGTATCGATGCTGCTGGTACATGACAGCAATCCCGCGTATACGCTCCCCCAGGCCAGCCGCTTCGCTTCCCGATTCCAGAAGGTGGGTTTCAAAGTCTCGACTTCGATGTTTCTCGACGAGACTGCCGCCCTCTGCGACTTGTTGCTCCCGCAGCACCATGCTCTGGAGCGCTGGGACGATCTGCGTCCGCGTCAGGGAGTGCACAGCCTGATGCAGCCGGTAATGGAGCCGGTCTTCAATACGCTTCCGGCGGGAGACGTCCTGCTCCGCACCGCAAAGCAAGTGGGGGGACCGCTCGCCCGTTTCGCGGCCCCAAGCTATGAGAGCCACCTTCGTTCCCGCTGGGAGGCCCTGGCGGCGCAGCAGGGTGAGCGTGACTTCAATGCCTTCTGGCACAACGCCCTGCAACGAGGCGGAGTGTTCAGCGACGCTCCCAAAGTTCCGGTGTCGCTCGCCGCGGGCGCCACACAGGTCAGGTACACTCGTCCGGCAT
This sequence comes from Gemmatimonadales bacterium, assembly GCA_036258655.1. Taxonomy (GTDB): domain Bacteria; phylum Gemmatimonadota; class Gemmatimonadetes; order Gemmatimonadales; family GWC2-71-9; genus CAVVWJ01. Next base: position 8,536 of record DATADG010000060.1, read on the forward strand.
TCGAGGGGAACGGCGAGCACGTGCTCACCCCGTTTCCCCATTCGATGCTCTACGATGGACGGGGGGCCAACAAGCCATGGCTGTTGGAGAATGCCGACCCGGTCACCAAAATCACCTGGCATTCATGGGTCGAGATTCATCCTGATACTGCCCGGACACTGGACGTGCAGAACGGAGACGTGTTGCGGGTGACCTCCCCGCATGGGAGCATCGAAGCGCCTGCCTACGTATACGCCGGTTTGCATCCCCGCGTTGTAGCCATGCCCCTTGGATTCGGTCACACCGAGTATGGCGAGTTTGCCCGGGGGAGAGGGGTAAATCCACTCGCGTTGGTGGGTGCTCCGC
>DATADG010000061.1:0-6488 GCA_036258655.1 Gemmatimonadales bacterium
CGCGGTGATCGCGATCGCTGGTGCTCAGGCGCTTCGGGCTCAGACCAGCGCGACGCGCTAGATCGGAGGCTGCCATGCGACTCACGATCCTGCTCGGGCTCACGCTCGTGGCGCTGCCGGCTGCCGTGTCGGCTCAGACCGATGATGGGTGGGTAACGGTGATCGGGCGCGATCAAGTGACCGGCGCCTTCGCCCGGGGAAAGCCTCTGATAGAGGTGGGTGATTACAAGATCCACGCGAGCCGCCGCGAAGCACCCGGCAGTGCAGAGATCCATACCCGCGACACCGATATCGCCTACGTCCTCGAGGGCTCCGCAACGCTGGTGACGGGTGGAACGGCGATCGACCTGAAGTCCACCGGACCCGAGGAGCTGCGGGGCAGCGCCATCGACGGCGGCGAGACCCGGCAGCTCGTGCCAGGCGATATCGTCGTCATTCCAAACGGCGTGCCGCACTGGTTCAAGGAAGTGAAGGCACCCTTCCTCTATTACGTGGTCAAGGTGCGGCAGGCTCAGCGCCAAACCACGGCAGGCGCGATGTAATTATGGGGATTGCTCCATGAGGGTCGGGGTCCGCCACCACCGGGTCGAGGTCGACGGGATCCACGTCTTCTTCCGCGAAGCCGGTCCGAGCGACGCGCCGGCACTCCTGCTGCTCCACGGGTTCCCGAGCTCGTCGCACATGTTTCGAGCCTTGATCCCGGCACTGGCGAAGCACTATCGAGTCGTCGCGCCGGATTATCCCGGGTTCGGACAGAGCGATTTCCCCGACCCGAAAGTCTTCAGCTACAGCTTCGGTGCCATCGCTCGGCTCATGGAGCGCTTTACGGAGACGATTGGGCTTCGACGTTTCGCTATCTACATCCAGGACTACGGAGCGCCGGTGGGGCTGAGGCTTGCGCTGGCGAATCCCGGCCGGATTACCGACCTCATCGTGCAGAACGGGAACGCGTACGAGGAAGGGCTGAGCCCGGCCTGGGACCCGCTCAAGCAGTATTGGCAGCACCCCACCCCGGTGAACCGCGAGCAGCTGCGAGGGTGGCTCGATGCGGAGGGAGTCCGGCAGCAGTATGTCGCGGGCGTTCCCGCCAGGCTGCTTCCTTTGTTCAGTCCGGACACCTGGACGCTGGACTGGGCGCTGCTCAGCCGCCCGGGGAATATCGATGCGCAGCTGGATCTATTCTACGACTACCGAACCAACCTGTCGCTGTACCCCGAGTTCCACGATTTCTTTCGCCGGTATAAGCCACCCACGCTGATCGTCTGGGGGCGGCACGACCCCTTCTTCACCGTGCAGGGCGCCGAGGCGTACCGCCGTGATCTGCCGGATGCCGAGCTGCACTACCTCGACACCGGCCACTTCGCGCTGGAGACACACGGTGACCGGATAGCAGCGCTCATCCGCGAGTTCATGGCGCGAGATACCGATCACACTCGCCCCAACAGTGAGCAACCCACGGCATCCACCATTCAGGAGTGACCGCCATGACACTGTTAGAGTCCCGGACCCCCATTCAGACGATCCGCCTGCTGCTCGCGGCACTCGCCCCCACCACACTGGGAGCCCAGGAAACCACGGATTTGCCTACCGCGCTGCCTCGGGCCGTCGTGGATCTCCGCACTGAGGAGGGAGCGACGCTGGTGCGAGCCCAATGGCGTTATAGCGACGTGAGCATCGTCGAGACCGAGCACCGTGAGCCTGGGCCGGATCTCCGGCCGAGCGGCGCGCCCAACCGTACCAACGATATAACCCCTCATGCCGGGGCCGCGGACTTCGACGATTCCTCCTGGGAGATCATCGAGCCGGCCGCGCTGGAGACCCGCCGATCGCACGGACGGCTGGCGTTCAACTGGTATCGGACCAGGATCACGCTCCCTGCTCGAGTCGGTGACGTCGATATCCGCGGTGCCACGGTGGTGCTCGAGCTGGTGCTCGACGATTACGCGGAGATCTGGGTAGACGGAAAGCTCCCGCTGGTGCTGGGACAGACTGGAGGACAGCTGATCAAGGGATTCAACGCTCCCAATCGCATCATCCTTACCCGGGACGCCCGTCCCGGGCAGCAGATTCAGCTCGCAATCTTCGGGGTCAACGGTCCAATCTCCAACCCGCCGGTCAACTTTATCTGGATTCGGTCGGCGACGCTCGACTTTTTCCCGAAAGGAACCCTGGCTCCATCATCATTCGAGGCCAAGGTGGTGCGTCTCGACCCGGCACTGGATCAGATAATCCCCCGGGCCGCTCGAATGGAGAAGCTGGCCAGTGGATTCCGATTCACCGAGGGACCGGTCTGGCATCCCGACGGGTATCTCCTCTTCAGTGATCCCAACGCGAACACGATATACCGCTGGTCGCCCGAGGGTTCGGTATCGGTATTCCGGACCAAGAGCGGGTACAGTGGAGTGGATATCGGGCGTTATCGGCAGCCGGGCTCCAACGGTCTGACGCTGGATCGCAATGGACTGCTTACCATCAACGAGCACGGCAACCGGCGGGTCACCCGGCTGGAACGCACCGGCAAGATCACCGTCCTCGCCGAGCGCTATGAAGGAAAACGGCTGAACAGTCCGAACGATCTGGTGTACCGCTCAGACGGAGCCCTCTTCTTCACCGATCCGCCGTTCGGATTACCGGAGACCTTCGACGATCCGGCCAAGGAGTTGCCCTTCAGCGGCGTGTACCTGCTCAAGAACGGACAGCTGAGGCTGCTGACGAACGAGCTCAGCGGTCCCAACGGGATCGCGCTCTCACCGGACGAGAAGTACCTGTATGTCGGGAACTGGGACCTCGCCCGCAAGGTGCTGATGCGCTACGAGATCACCGACGACGATGCGCTGCGAAATGGCAGAGTCTTCCACGACTTTACCACTGAGACGGAGCCGGTTGCGCTGGACGGCATCAAAGTGGACTTGGAGGGCAATGTCTACGTGTCGGCTCCGGGGGGCGTTTGGATCCTATCCCCGTCCGGGAAAGCGCTGGGACGCATCGTTCCTCCGGAGCACGACGCCAACTTTGCCTTCGGCGACGCCGATGGAAAGTCGCTGTACCTGACGGCGAGTACTGGGGTGTACCGGATTCGGGTCAATATCCCAGGTATTAGAGCGCCGGCGGGAGTCCAGGCGGCCTCACGATGACTGGGTAACCGGCTGCTCTGCACGCCAGCAGCGGCGTAGAATCTCCGCCCGGGCTGGCCTATAGTGCAACGATGGAAACCTCAGTCATAGAGCTTGCTCAGCAGAGGGCGATCCTCCAGCGCCTGCTCGACGCAGTTCCGGTGGAACTGGAGCTGGAGCACACCCAGCTTCGCGGTGGCCTGGAAGCAGCCGGCGTCTCGCGGCTCTCAGCTCGCTACCGCGATCGCACTGGAAGGTCGCGGGTTTTTGCGTGCGTGATCAAACGGGTAGCCGGTGCGGCAGCACGGGAACTGCGCGTATACCGGCATCTCGTGGCTTCTCACGTTGCCGGGATGGCGCCTCGCCTCCTCGCGTCACATGAGCCCGCGACTGACAACGCTGTTCTCTATCTGGAGCTGCTCCGCCCCACGAAGTCGTGGCCCTGGGGAGCACTAGGGACTGCTCGAGCGGTACTGGAGCATGCGGCTCGGCTGCACACCGTCGAGCTTGATCCCGGTGCGCTCGAAGCCCTGTCCGACTGGAACTACGAGAGCGAACTGCGAAGAAACGCCGCGGTCACACTCGAGCGGCTGGAGGAGGTAGTCCGCCGACCCGAGTTTAGCGGTTTTATGGCGAGTGTACCTCCGGCCCGCCGGCTGCTCCGATCACTACCCGACATCCGGCGGATCCTGCTCGCCTTCAACACTCTGCGCAGAGGACCCATTCATGGCGATCTGCACCCCGGCAATGCTGTGGTGCGACGGCGGAACAGCCGTGACGAGCCGGTGCTGATCGATTGGGGGCGCGCGAGAATCGGATCTCCCCTGGAAGACATCAGCTCGTGGCTCCACTCTCTCGCCGAATGGGAGCCGGAAGCCCGCCGGCGACATGACACTCTTTTTGTGAGTTATCTGGCAGCACGTGGTATGGAGGCGCGACTCTGCACCGACCTGCGCGCCGCTTACTGGCTCGCCGGGGCCTCCAATGCGTTCGCCGGTGGGCTGCTTCACCACCTGAGCCGGATGCTCGACCAGCGAGCGACCAGCAGACGGCGACTTCGGGCAGCGTATTCCGCTCGACAGTGGATGAGAGTGCTTCGGCGGGCCGACGCCGTCTGGAGCTAGCCTGATAGCGGCGTAGACTCCCGAGGCTCAGCGGCAGCATGCAGATGGTGCCGGTCGTTGAAACGGACGAGACGGCCGCGGCTGCCTTCCCAATGCACCTCGGTGAGTGCGGTATTCCCCACGCGATATCGTCCCCACTGCGCCGGGCTCGCGTCAGTCACAAAGCCCACGATTTGACTGATCACACCGGCGTGGGTCACCATGGCGATACAGCCGCGCGGGTGTTCTCGGGTAAGGGTTCGGACAGCAGTGAGGCACCGACGCCGGAACTCACGGTAGCTTTCGCCACCTGGCCAGCGAAACTCGCAGTCAGCTTGCCGCTGGTTGGCCTGCCACAGCTCCGGATAGGAGCGTTGGACTTGATCCAGGGACATCCCGTCCAATGTGCCACAGTCGATCTCCTGAAGTCCGGGGTACACACGCACCGGCCCCAACCCTGCTTGCTCCAGGACAATGGCAGTCTCGGCAGCGCGGCGTAGCGGACTGGTGTAGATGGCATCGAATGGAGTGGTTCCTCGCAGACGAAGCTGGAGCTGCTGAAGCTCTACCAGCCCACGCGCACTCAGGGGTACATCCGTCCGGCCGCTCAGCACCGAAGCCTGTCCCCCGTTGCTTGCAGTATGGGCGTGCCGGATAAGAATGAGCCGAGTCGTGGAAGCGCTCCGCGAAGTCGTAACTCTCCACAGCCTTTCCTGGCAGGGCTGGCCGCAGGTGGCTTGGGAGTGGTTCTGCTGATCAGGTAAGCTAGAAGGGTAGGACTGTAGAACAAGAGATGGCTGAGGCGCTCGCCACGCGCTGGCAGGGCTTCGCAACTGCAGAACGGCTGCAAGACTAAGCGGCCGCTGGCCTGCTCCCCCGAAGCACGAGCCATCCAGCCAGCCCCGCAATCAGTGACGCGCCCAGAATACCAAGTTTGGCTGAAACCAGGAGCTCCGGCTCTCCGCTAAAGGCCAAGGCGGCAATGAAGAGCGCCATAGTAAACCCGATTCCCCCCAGCAGACCCGCGCCGGCGATCGAGCGCCAGGTCACCGCTTGCGGCAAACTCGCGAGCCCAAAGCGAACGGCCGCCCACGCGAGGAGGGTGATGCCCACAGGCTTCCCGACCAGAAGACCAAGTGCGACCCCGAGCGCCACGGCCCTGCCGTCGCCACCGCCAAGCCCGCCGAGCCCCAACGGCACGCCGGCGTTCGCCAGCGCGAAAAGGGGCATAATGCCGAATGCCACTATTCCATGGAGCGCGTGCTCCAGACGGAGCAGGGGCGGCTGCAGCTGCTCGGCCAGCCGCTCGAGCTGTTGAACGGCAGCCTGGTGTTCCGGATCGTTCAGGGGCGAAGCGCCGGGCTCGTGGGCAGTCTCGAACCGGGAGAGTGCACTACGTGCCCTGGAGAGAAACCTCGCCTCGTCGATGCGGGTCCGGGCGGGAATCGTCATGGCCAGCAGCACGCCAGCAATGGTGGCATGGATGCCCGAGGAGATGACCGCGCCCCAGAGCACGAGACCAATGGCTGCATAAGCCCAGGGCCGCCGGACGCCAGCTAGGTTGGCCCCCAGCGCCAGGAGGACGAGCGCCCCGGCGAATGACAGCGGGCCCAAGGCGATGCCACCGGAGTAGAACACCGCAATCACGAGCACGGCCCCTATGTCGTCCACGATTGCCAACGCGGCCAGGAAAACGCGAACGCCAACCGGTACCCGATCACCCAGCAGAGCCAGAACTCCGAGCGCGAACGCAATATCAGTAGCCATGGGGACACCCCAGCCAGGCTCTCCGGACGTTCCGGCGTTGAGCGACGCATAAACCAGTGCCGGCACGATCATGCCACCAAGTGCCCCGGCAATGGGCAGTGCCGCCTGCCGGGCAGAGGCGAGCTCCCCCGCCAGCATTTCACGCTTGATCTCCAGGCCGACCAGGAAGAAGAACACTGCCATCAGCCCATCATTGATCAGATGATGCAGAGTCATCCGCCCGGACCATGGCCCGAGGCTGAGGGTGAGCTCCGTCTCCCAGAGATGTTCGTACGACGCAGCCCACGGTGAGTTCGCCCAGACCAGGGCGATGGCAGTGCAGGCCAGCAACACGAGCCCGCTGGACGACTCGGTCTGCGCGAAGCGCTGAAACGGCGCGAGCACACGCTCGATGAGCTGGGGTGCATCGGAATCCGACCTCATAACTCTCGGAGCTGCAACCTCGGCGGACGATCGTTGCATGCGACCTCGCTCGAATACGCATGGTTTGCCGATACTGCCTGCC
>DATADG010000062.1:0-2485 GCA_036258655.1 Gemmatimonadales bacterium
GGGGACCGGCCCCCGGGACGCCCTCGCCCGGGTGCTCGAGGAGGCCCAGTGCCGGATCGACGACGAGCTCCCACCGACATCAGTGCCGCCGGACACCTGGTTTGCCTCCCTGTCGAGAGAGGCGGTCCCGGTCGATGGCTCAGCTGGATAAGACCGAGGGAGCGGCCCTCCTCGAACGCTTTCGCCGGTATCTTCGGGAGCATCACCAGCCCATTACGCGCCAGCGCGATCTGGTGGCGCGGGTGGTGTTTCTTTCGCAGGATCACCTCTCAGTCGATGGAATTCGGCGCGAGCTACGGCAGCAGGGGGCCCGGGTAGGGCTCGCGACGGTATACCGCACGCTGGATCTTCTGGTCGAGAGCGGGCTGGTGCGCGCGCACGAGTTCGGGGAAGGGTTCAAGCGCTACGAGCCCATGGCATCGCACACACATCACGAGCACCTCATCTGCGAGCGCTGCGGGCGGGTCCTGGAATTCGCCCATGAACGTCTGGAGCGAATGCTTCCGGTGCTCGCCGACGAGCACGGCTTTCAACACCGCCGTCATCGGGTCGAGATATACGGGGTCTGCCGCACCTGCCGGCAGCAGGAGCTGGGACCATTGTGAACGAGCCCGCCACTCTGGGGTTTGCCGTCGCATTTGCGGCAGGGCTGCTGAGCTTTCTCTCCCCCTGCGTCCTCCCGCTGGTCCCATCCTATATCGGCTTTCTTACCGGGATGACATTTCCTGAAGCCAGAGGACAGCGTCGGGTGGCGCTCATTCATGCGTTCTTGTTCGTGCTCGGCTTCTCGCTGGTGTTCATCCTGCTGGGCGCCAGTGCCACCGGGGTAGGCCGGGCTCTGAACTACCACCAGGTCTGGGTGCAACGAATAGGTGGCGTGTTGATCATCGCTTTCGGCCTCGTATGTCTCGGCCTGTTCGGTCCGACCTTTCTCACCCGGGAACGGCGTCTGCACCTGGATCGGAAGCCGTTGGGTTTCCTGGGCTCGGCGCTGGTGGGAATGGCCTTCGCCGCAGGATGGACTCCATGTATCGGACCTGTGCTCGGAGGGATCCTGAGTCTGGCGGCGACATCGACCGATGTTTCTCGAGGCATGCAGCTACTCGCGGTGTATTCCGCGGGGCTGGCCCTTCCATTTCTGATCGCGGCGTTAGCGCTCGAGCGCTTTCTCGACTGGTTTCAGCGATTCCGGCGGTACCTGCCCTGGGTCATGCGGGTTAGTGGGGCAATGCTCGTGGTGGTGGGCGTGCTGCTGGTGACCGGCGAGTTTACCCGTCTCGCTGGATGGTTGCAGGGATTGACGCCGGACTTCTTGCGGGAGCAGCTGTAGATTCACTCTTCACCGTTACTGCTCACTGGTCACGCTTTCCTCTTCCAGCTCTTCCTCGAGCTGCTGGCGCCGCAGCAGTTCCCAATAGCGCCCGGCAGCTGCCAGCAGGTCGGCGTGGGTGCCTTGCTCCACAATTCGCCCGCCGTCGAGAACCAGGATCCAGTCAGCATCGCGCACGGCTGCGAGCCGGTGAGACACTACGATGCTGGTCCGCCCGGCGAGCGCGTGGCGGAGCCCCGCAAGAATACGCGCTTCGGTATGCGCGTCGACGGCACTGAGGGCATCGTCCAGGACAAAAATGGGTGGGTTCTGCGCGAGTGCGCGAGCAATGGCTGCTCGCTGCTTCTGTCCGCCGGAAAGATTGATGCCGCGCTCTCCAATGAGTGTCTCATATCCCTCCGGCAAGGCAGGGAGCGCTTCGGCCAATTGCGCTACCCTCGCCACCTCTTCGAGGCGGCCGTCATCGGGGGCCCCAAGAAGGATGTTACGCCGAAGCGTTTCTCCGAAGAGAAAGGTCTCCTGCGGAACAAACCCGACTGCGCGTCGTAACTCCTCCAGGGATATCTGCCGCACATCTACGCCATCGATGAGTACTGCGCCGCGATCGGGGTCGTAGGTGCGAACCAGGAGGTCGACCAGCGTGGATTTGCCTGCTCCCGTCGGTCCGACGATGGCCAGCGATGCGCCTGGAGGCACGCGGAACGAGATGTCCTGCAAAACCCAGCCTCGTTCGCGCGCACCCGGGTAGCTGAACCAGACCTCGTGGAATTCAACGGCGCGGGCTCCGGTGGATGGAGGCAGCGAAGTTGGAACCCGGGGGCTCGTGATGGCTGGGACCTGACGAAACAGCTCGTTGATTCTGCCCATGGAGGCCGCCCCCCGTTGGACGAGATTGTCGGCCCATCCCAGAGCTATCATGGGCCAGACCAGCATGGCGAGGTATACGCCGAAGGCCACGAATTCACCTATAGAGACCGATCCGGACATGACCAAGCGCCCTCCCGCGTAGAGGACGAGCAGGCCGCTGGCCCCGCCTAGCAGGGTGAGCAGGGGATAAAACACGCCCTGAATCCGGGCGAGGTCGAGATTCCGCTCGAGGTACGTTTGGCTCAGTTGCCTGAAGTGGTCGATCTCGGCGCGCTCCTGCCGATACGA
>DATADG010000063.1:0-1514 GCA_036258655.1 Gemmatimonadales bacterium
GAACTACAAGCCAACGACGGTCGACTGTCGACTGGCAACTACATTGAAAGGATTGCTATGCGCATCATCACCCCCAGCGAAGTCGCCAAGCAGGCCGGCAACAAATACCTTGGTGTGCTGGTGGCGGCCAAGTTTGCCCGCTATCTGAATGAGTTTCCCAAGGATCACCTGGCTCGGCCGAGTGAGAAGCTGACGACCAAGGCCCTGCAGGAGCTTGTCGAGGGCGAGCTGAATTACAAGCTGCTGCGCCGCCGCCGCTCTGAGGCGTGACCGTGTGGACCGGCCGACACGTCGTCCTCGGCGTGTCTGGCGGTATCGCCAGCTATAAAAGCTGCATTCTCGCCCGCCGGCTCACTGAAGCCGGCGCCCAGGTCGACGTGGTGCTCACGAAGGGCGCCGGGGAGTTCGTTGGCCCAGCCACGTTCGAGGCACTCACCGGGCGCCCTGTCCTGTGCTCCCTCTGGGATCCGGGCAGGGCGCTCGCTCATGTTCGGCTCGGTCAGGGCGCCGGGCTCATCATCGTAGCTCCTGCCACTGCGCATCTAATCGCCCGCATTGCTCAGGGTCTGGCAGACGACGTCCTCACCACGCTGCTGCTGGCCCGGACCGCACCGCTTCTTGTTGCCCCCGCCATGAACGATGAGATGTACGCGCGTCCAGAAACCCAGGCCAACCTGGAACGGCTGCGTACCCGCGGCGTGGTCCTGGTTGGTCCCGAGGTCGGTGCCCTCGCGGAGGGACCCTCGGAGCGACCCGGTCGCATGAGCGAACCCGAAACGATCCTGGCCCATGCCGCACGATTGCTGCGCGGCGGACCACTTCGAGGACTGAAGGTGGTCGTCACCGCTGGACCGACACGAGAATCAATCGACCCGGTTCGGGTGGTGACCAATCGCTCCAGCGGGAAAATGGGATTCCGGGTGGCAGAAGCTGCATGGGAAAGAGGCGCCGAGGTCGTCTTGATCACAGGGCCGGTAGGACTAGGTGATCCCGTCGGCGTCAGCGTGCAGCGAGTGGAGACCACGCAGCAAATGGAAGACGCGGTCAGGGCCGAACTGCCAGGTGCGGACGTGCTGGTCATGGCCGCGGCCCCGGCCGACTTCCGCCCCAGCAGCCCGAGTGACGGAAAGCGGTCTCGGGTGGATGGCGCTCTCGCGATTCCGATGGAGCCAACCGGCGATGTGCTCGACGCGACCCGCGGGGTACGAAAACCCGGCAGCATGATGGTGGGGTTTGCGCTGGAAACGGGCGATGCCCTCGCAAAGGGATTGGCAAAGCTGGAACGCAAAGGCCTCGATCTCATCGTGGTAAACGACGCGTTGGAGCCAGGAGCGGGATTCGAGAAGGAAACCAATCGCGTCGCCCTGCTCGGACGTGATGGCAGCCGGCAGATTCTTCCTCTCCAATCCAAGCGGGAAGTAGCGGATGCCATCCTCGATAGAGTGGAGCACACCATTGCTCGATAAGTGGGAGCGGTATCTGAGGCAGCAAGTGGAGCTGGGGGGATCCGAGCT
>DATADG010000064.1:0-3005 GCA_036258655.1 Gemmatimonadales bacterium
CATGAAGCTTGCCTCCAATGGTGGGGTGGAGCTGATGCTGCCGTCCCCGCGGTGGCCGGACACGGTGGACATGAAAGGCCGGGGCCGGTTCAAGGGGGACACGCTGATCTTCAAGGCGGACACGGCGGCGAGTGCCTGCCAAACCAGTGACGCACGTTATGTGGTCAGCCTGGAGCAGGACCGGCTCAGAATCGCGGGACTCGGCATGGACAACTGCGGCGGACGCCGGGCTGCATTGGTGGGAACTTGGCAGAAGACATGAGGTAGGGCCGGCAGCGGGGCAGATCGAGTGGGGTGCGACAACACTCAAAGCGAGCGTAAGTGACGACTACCGCCTGGCCGCCCCGCTACCCTTCTGTTTTTTCGTCGAGGGCCACTGCTGGGTAATACAGTGGAACGCCCCAAGGCCCCAGACCAGATCGGTGCAGTCGATCCCGATGACCTCCCGATCCGGAAAGAGGTTCTGTAGCACAGCGCGGGCCTCTTCGTCCGGTCCAGGATCATAGGTGGGAAGCAAAACGATTCCGTTTGCGATGTAGAAGTTGGCGTAGCTTGCCGGAAGCCGTTGCCCTCCATGCCACAGCGGTCTCGGCATGGGCAGGGCCACGATGCGCAACGGTTGCCCGTCCTGATCCGTCATTCCGCGGAGCCGCTCGAGGTTCGCCTGGAGCGGCTCGTAGTTTTCATCGGCCGGATCTTCCTCAAGAACCGTCACTACGGTGGTGGGATCGACGAAACGAGTCAGATCGTCGACGTGACCATCGGTATCATCACCTGCAATGCCATCGCCCAGCCAGAGGATATGTGATACTCCGAGATACGATCGGAGGTACTGCTCGATCTGCGGCCGCTCGAGCTGAGGATTGCGATTGGGGTTGAGCAGGCAGGACTCGGTGGTCAGCAAGGTGCCGCGCCCGTTGACATCGATTGCTCCGCCTTCCATCACAATACCAGGGTGGAAGGCAGGAACTCCCAGTTCGTCAGCCACCCGGCTGGGCACCACATCATCCAAGTCGTACGGTGGGTACTTGCCGCCCCATGCATTGAAATCCCAGTCCACGATGGCCTGGGAAGGCTGTCCCTCGTGCTCCCGCTGAATGAAGATGGGTCCGTGATCGCGGCACCAGGCATCGTTCGTTGGGATGTAATGGAAGTACACATTGCCGCTGCCCCCTCCGGTATCGGCCAGCAGCCGTCGTACCTCCTGCTCCATGGGTGGACCCGCCACGTTGATATGGACTTCCTCCTGCTCGGCGAGGTGGCGCACCATGCTCGCGAAAATCGCCGGCACCGGATCGAACTTGCCGGGCCAGGAGGCTTCCTTATGTGGCCAGCTCAGCCAGGTGCCGCGGTGGGGCTCCCATTCCGCAGGCATCCGGTATCCCAACTCGGCGGGAGTGGCAGTCATAAGAGCGTGAACAGTGAACAGTGAACGGTGAAGCGAACTGCCCGTTGACTGTTCTTCACTGTTTACCGTTCACGCCTTCAATCCAAATACCGCTTGGTGAGATCTCCGTAGGCGTCGATCCGCCGGTCGCGCAGGAAAGGCCAATGGGTGCGGCTGGCATCAACTTTTGAGAGGTCACACGCGGCGATCAGTACCTCTTCTCCGGTGCCGCCCTTGACGAGCAGACGTCCACCCGGATCCGAGACGAAGCTCCCGCCCCAAAACTCGAGACCTCCCTTGGGATCGCCTTCGTGACCGACACGATTTACTGAGCAGACATACACCCCATTGGCTATGGCGTGGCTCCGCTGGATCGTCTCCCAGGCGGACTGCTGTTGAGCGCCATGCTGTTCCTTCTCTCCCGGAAGCCAACCGATGGCAGTCGGGTAGAAGAGAATCTGCGCACCGCTCATAGCCGTCAGCCTCGCAGCCTCGGGATACCACTGGTCCCAGCATACCAACACGCCGATTCGTGCAAAGCGAGTGTTCCACGAGCGAAAGCCGAGGTCACCAGGCGTGAAATAGAATTTCTCGTAGTACTGGGGATCGTCCGGGATGTGCATCTTCCGGTACTTTCCCAGATACCGACCATCGGCGTCGATGATGGCGGCGGTATTGTGGTACAGACCTTCGGCCCGCTTTTCGAAGAGGGAAGCCACAATGACGACCCCAAGCTCCCCTGCCAGGCGTCCGAGCGTCTCGGTCGACGGGCCGGGCACCGGCTCGGCCAGCGAGAAGCAGCCGTGGTCCTCCGTCTGGCAGAAGTACTGGCTCCGGAAAAGTTCCTGCAGACAAACGATCTGTGCACCACGCCCGGCGGCGCTTCGGATGCCTGCCACCGCTGTGCGCATGTTCTGTTCGGGGTCCGGCGTGCATCGCATCTGCACCAGACCGAGCGTAACGATCGGGGAGCTGGGTTCCGTCATGTCGGGAAAATAATGGCCAGCGTCCCGGAGGGACACCGTCGATGGTGACCTGCGTCACCTAGCAATGCAGTTGGAGCTACGATCTTGCATGACCAATGCAGGCACGTCTTCGAGCACGTGCAGGACGAGCGAAGAAAGGGCTTTGGAATATGGACCGTGGGGGGAGAATCTTGCTTTTGCTGGCGTTGGCTGCCTGTGGTGGAGCCGACCAGCGCTCGGCATCCGCGCCGGCTGACACCAGCCAAATGCCGGCGGTTGATACCATGAGAGCGGCGGGTAGCGATACCGCTCTCTCGCAGGCCAGAGATACCGGAGCGACTGCCACTGCACGGGAGTCCGCTGTTACGACGAGGGACACTGCGAAGGCCATCGCCGCCAAACCACCGCGGCGGAGACCCGGTCAGAGACCAGCGGCTCCGGCCCAACCCCGACGGGTGGATACCGCTGCGCCAGCGGTACCTTCAACGCCCGCCCCTGCTGATACAGCTTCCTCTCGCGGTACTGGCGATACAGCCACAACCGATACCGCCACCGCGTCCACCCAGACCGCCAATACCGCTCCTGCGGCAGCTCCGACGACGCAGGCGAACGCTCCGTTGCGGGACCAGTACCATCCAGCGCCGCTGGACACC
>DATADG010000065.1:0-14540 GCA_036258655.1 Gemmatimonadales bacterium
CCAGATGTTCGTCAAGCCGGGTGACCTGGTGTACGAGGGAATGATCGCGGGAGAGAACTCCCGGCCGGGAGACCTCGACGTCAACGTCACCAAGGAAAAGAAGCTCACCAACATGCGGACCACGGCGTCGGACGAGAACATCATCCTGGAGCCGCCGCGGGAGATCACGCTGGAGTACGCCCTCGAGTACATCGAGGAAGACGAGCTCATCGAGGTCACGCCGAAGACCATCCGCCTCAGAAAGCGGGTCCTGCCGGCGAACGAACGCAGGAAAGCCGCCCGGGCCTCGCGGGTGGCCGATGCGTCCTAGTCGTAGAAGCGCATGCGTGCGTCGAGGTGCGAAGGGTGCGTCACCACACCATTCTGATGGCGGAGGACATCATGCAGGCCTGGGAGACGTCGATGGAACCGCCCGAGCTGCGTCGCAAATTCGATGATGATGAAGACGAGTTCGAAGATGACGGGTTCACCTTCGACGATGAGGATGAGGAGGACGAGGACCTGGACGACGACGACGATCTCGACGATGAAGACGAGGAGGATCTCGAGGACGAGGAACTCGAGGAGCTGGAAGATTTTGATGAGGAGGAGGACCTGCGCTGATTCTGGCGCGCGGTCTGGTTATCTTTGGTGCTCGGTCGGGTCAGGCGGTCCGCACCAATCCATATATTGGCAGGGCCTGTAGCTCAGGTGGTTAGAGCGCACGCCTGATAAGCGTGAGGTCGGTAGTTCAACTCTACCCAGGCCCATCGTTGGAAAAGAACCCCGCTAAGACTCAGGTCTGGCGGGGTTTTCTTCCGAACTACAGCCTTCCAGACTCGGCTGACTGACTTACACTCACAGCTCCTGAGATGAATGAGCTTGCGCCGGATGGCGTCGTCGAGAGGCTCGCTCCTGACCGCCCGGGGCGTTGTCCCGTGGCTCTCCAATATTGCGAGGCAAATCGAGTCCGTCGAAAGCTGACAGATCGCCACTGTCGGTACGCGGCACGACGGACCAGCTCCCGTCGTTCTCGAGCACGATCGCAAGGATATCCTGTAATGAGGAATGACCTGCCATACGCGCAGCAGCGCGTACCTCCTCCTGGGTGACAGTTACGGCGCGCATACCTTCCGGGACCCACTTGCCCTTCCAAAACACAATGTGTGGCTTGTCCTTGACAACGTTTGTGACTCGTTGGGATCGGCTCACCGCCCAGCGTGTCACCTGCTGCAAGAGCAGGTACACGATGATAGCCGTCAAGCCGTCTGCTACCGTTACATCGGCACTCAGCGGGATAGTTGCGGCAATCGATCCGAGTGCGATCGTGACCACAAGGTCATAGGCTGACATTTTTGCCAGCGCCTGCTCGCCAAGCACGCGGAGAATCAGGACTAGGACTACATATGTGCAGCAGGCAAGGAGAGCGATTCTGGCTACCGATTCCCACCCATCGAAGAACATGGTTGCCTTCCAGATGGCATCTGCTCACAACCTAACGGCACCGTGCGGTGGCGGGGAGCGTCCCCGAGGTATCCTGGGCCGCCCGGCCGCAGCATGCCCGGCGAGCCGCTGTATCCTTCCCTGCATGGGCATGGACGATGTAGTCACCGAACTGGCCGACAGCGGCCCAACCATCGAAAAGACGTGAGCTCCGTCGACAAAAATCTGGGGTGGGTAGGGCTACCCCGGCCAGTCAAGGAGCTGGCCGCCACCACCTGGGATGCAGTCGTGGTCGGGGCGGGGCACAACGGTCTCACATGCGCGGCATACTTGGCGCGTGCCGGATGGCGGGTCCTGGTGCTGGAGAGCCGGCCCAGGATCGGCGGCGCCTGTACCCTGGAAGAGTTCTGGCCTGGGTATCGGGTCTCTCCGTGCGCGTACGTCTGCGGTCTGTTGCACCCTCTGGTCATCGAAGAGCTGGGTCTCCTCGAGCGCGGGCTGGAGTGGTATCCCGCCACTCCCGTGTTGTTCGTCCCCTTCGAAGACGGCTCCAGCGTCCAGCTCTGGAGCGACGATGATCGAGCCGAAGCAGAGCTCCGCCGATTTGCGCCAGCCGATCTGCCCGGGTGGCGCGCCATGGTAGCATTGAAGCAAAAAATTCGTGATGCGCTCCGTCCCTCGGGGCCCGAAGACGTCTGGATCGGACCGGCTCCGACTCGAGACCAAATTGAGTCGCTACTCTGCCACGATCGGGAAGCTATCGGCCTCCTCTTCGAATGGTCGATGGTGGAATTCGTGGAGCGGTATCTAAGTGATGAGCGATTGCAGCTGGCCTTGCTGGGCCAGGGTGTGATCGGCACCAACGCCAGCCCTCATGAGCCGGGTACGGCGTCGATTCATTTTCATCACGCGTCCGGCCGCATGGGAGGGATTCCCGGCATGTGGGGGTATATCAAGGGCGGCATGGGCCGGGTCTCGTTCATCCTGTGTGATGTTGCACGCGACGCGGGCGCCACTGTTGCGGCCGGAGTGCCGGTGGAGCAGATCCTGCCGGAAGAAGGCGTCGCGCTCGAAAGCGGTGAGCGAATCCGCGCCCGTGTGGTGATTTCGAACGCGGACCCCCGCACCACGCTCCACCTTTTGGGAGATGCGGCGGATTCATCGTGGCGAGCACGGGTTGAGCGCGTTCCGATCACGGGCAACACGGTCAAGATCACCGTCGCACTCAGTGAGCTGCCCAACTTCACAGCCCGCCCCGGCACGATGGAACCGCACCATTTCGGGCAGGTTAACACGCCCATCAGTAAATCGGAGTGGCGCGCCCACCAGGAGACGTCGCTGGCCGGCGAGTTGCCGTCCCGGCTCTGGACCGAGCTCTACTTCCAGAGCTCACACGATCCTACAGTAACGCCCGTAGGCAAACACATCATGAGCATTTTTGCCCAGCCGGTCCCCTACACATTCAGACGAGGCGACTGGGCCTCCTGCCGGGAAGAGGTCGCTCGGGTGGCGCTGGAATCCATCGGCCGATTTTGCAGCAACCTTCCGCAGGCGGTGTTGCAGCTCGAGGTCATGGGGCCGCCGGACATCGAGCGGAAGACTGGGCTCGCCGGCGGGCACATCTTTCAGGGCGAATGTCTTCCGGAGTACATGTGGGATCGGCGGCTGACACCGGGCACACCCATGCCGGGAGTGTTTCTTTGCGGCGCCGGGACGTATCCGGGCGGCAGCGTCATCGGAATCAATGGTCGAAATGCGGCGATGGAGGTGTTGCGTGTGATGGGTTTAGTGCACTGAGCTTCGCGCGCACGATGAAGGACTTGCCGGCTGCTCCTCTCCTGATGGCGCTGGTGCTGCTCGCAGCATGCTCGGGGCGGGAGGTCTCGAAGCGGCAGCTTCGGGTCTGTGCCGACCCCAACAACCTTCCATTTTCGAGCCGGCGGGAAGCCGGGTTCGAGAATCGACTGGCCGAGCTGATTGCCGGCGACCTCGGGGCTGAGCTGCACTACACCTGGTGGGCCCAGCGACGGGGATTCTTCCGGAACACGCTCAATGCCGGATTGTGCGACCTGGTTCTTGGCGTGCCTGGAGACTTCGAGCTGGCATTGCCGACCCGGCCGTTTTACCGGTCCACATACGTGTTTGTCTCCCGCGTCGGCAGCGGCTTCGATGTCGACTCTCTGGATGACCCGGTACTCCGCCGCGCACGAATAGGCGTGCATCTCGTGGGAGATGACTACTCCAACACGCCGCCCGCGCACGCACTTGCCAGACGCGGTCTCAGTGACAACGTCGTTGGCTTCAGCCTGTACGAAAACTACGCCAGGCCCAACCCTCCCTCTCGAATCATCGAGGCAGTGGCACAGGGCGACATTGATGTGGCCATTGTCTGGGGACCTTTCGCCGGCTACTTCGGTCCGCGATCGGATGTCCCGCTTCGCATCGCGCCAGTGCAGCCCGAACGCGATGGGCCGGACCTCCCCTTTGTTTTCGATATCGCGGCGGGTGTTCGCAAGGGTGATACCGTGCTTCGGCGTGAGGTGCAGGCAGTGCTCGACCGACGACGAGAGGACATTTGCCGGATCCTCGCATCCTACGGTGTTCCGCGAACGGCATCTCGGAGGGCCGCATGCGTCGCTCCCGCGAAGCCACTTTCCGCGGCGACTACTCCACGGTGACCTCAATCACGGCCCTAATCTGAGCCGTGAGCGCAAGAATACGAAATGGCGGTTTCCCCCAAGGGTTTGCTGCGGCTCGTCCGTCTCGCCGGCATCTCGATCGTAACGCTCCTGATCGTGGTGTTGGTTGTTCTGCAAGTTCCCCAAGTGGCAACCTGGATAGGTCGGCGTCTGCTCAGCCAGGTTCCGCTCACGCCCGGATATCGGCTCACCATCGATCGGATCGAGGGTAATTGGATCACCGGCCTAGGCGGTCGTGATCTACGGCTGATGCATGGCAATCGCACCCTCGCTGAAGTGGATCGCTTCCGGGTCGGCTACAGTTTGCCGGCACTGCTCGCATCGGAGCGGCGGATCCGCTCCCTCACAATCGATAGAGGCGTGGTCATTGCCCGACGCGACAGCAGCGGCTGGGATATCGCGGATGCCTTTGGCGGAGGGCAGGAGAACGATACCACGGCGGGTGGTGGACGCCTCCTCATCGGCCGACTCGAGGTGGAGGACCTGCAAGTTTCAGCTTACCTGAGTCCCGATTCCGTTCTCAGGATGCAGAATCTCACCTTGACCGCCGAGAACGTCGTCCTCGGTGAGCGACTCGGTCTTGAGTTACAGACACTGCACGCGACCATTATTCCGCCGGGCAAAACCCACCTTCCTATCAACCTGGCCGCGAGCGGCGCAGTTTCTCCGCAACTGATCAGGCTCGACACGATACGGCTTCAGTCAGCTCGCAGCAGCGTTGCCGGACGGGTGACAATTCCGCTGGACCTCGACAACCCGCAACTCGCCACATTGCTCGAGGTGAGTCTTCGTGCCGCGCCACTGAACCTCGCTGACGTTGCGCTCTTCCATCCCGGGGTAGCCTCGGAAGGAGACCTGCGGCTACAGATCGATGCTTCCGCCGAAGGAAGGCTGGCCACCGGATCCATTGCTGCGCAACTAAACAACGCAACGCTTCGACTCGACGGAAGTACGCTCCTGGGCAGCGATGCACCTGTGTCTTACCACATGAGGGGTGAGCTGGATCAGATCGACCCCGCCGCGTTGCTGCGGACCGGTCCCAAGGGCGTGGTGAACGGCAAACTCGAGCTTGATCTTGAGGGCCGGCAACTGAAGGTCGCTGATGGTTCTGCGCAGGTCCGGCTCCGTCACTCCCGCCTGGGTGGAACCCTGATCCCTGCGTTGCGTTTGAGGGCGCAGGTGAATCAGGGCCGGGCGCGAGTGAACCTGCAAGGTCAGATCACCGAGGCGCGAGTCAGCGCGGAAGGATGGATTCGTCCGTTCGATTCCATCCCCTCGTACCGCCTTGCCGGTGTCGCCCGTCGCATCCCGGGCGCGGCGGCAGTCGTTGGTGCACTGACCGATGGGCAGGATACTCCCGAGCTCGCAGCCGATTTCCGGATTGAAGGTCGCGGTGTAGCCCCGGCTGAGGCGTCGATCAGCGGACGGCTCCAGCTCGCTGCAGTGCGGCAGAGTGGCGAGCGGTTGCCACTGGGCACGACCACCATCCATCTCAACGATGGTCGGCTTCGCGCTCGTCCCGAGCTGCGGTTGGCTGGTGGGCGCGTTCGCGCGCTGGTGCTCGCGACGCTGGGTGACACAATTCGCTACGATGTGCGTGCCGGCGTCATCGATGACGTAAACCTGGCCCAGCTGGCCGGCGACTCACTCGCTGCGCCGGTCTCAGGAGAGTTTGCGGTTCAAGGCCTTGGCATCACACCGGAAGAGGCAGTCGCCACAGCGCGGCTCCGGCTCCGGGAGCTTCGCCATGGTGAGCGCCGCCTGACCGATGTCTCCGTCCGGGGAAGGCTCCGGAAAAGGCGAGCGGTACTCGACCTCGACGGACAGCTCCATGGAGGCACGCTCACCGAGGCGGCCGCTGTCCGACCGTTCGATGGGCCGGTCCGGTTCTCTATCGACAGCGCCACCCTGAGCCGCGTGGATGTGAGCGAGCTCTTCGATCGTCCCGCGTGGTCCGGCGCAGTGACACTGCGGGCAACCGGGAGCGGCCGCTGGGGTCAAGGAGTGCGGGCTGCACAAGGCAGCATCACACTCCGGCCCTCGCAGATTGGGAGAGTCGAGCTGACTGATGGCAGCATCAGCGCCGAGCTGGAGAACGGAACCATGCGGTACAATGCATCGCTGCAAACGGCGAGCGGCTCGGTAGCTATCGCTGGTGATGGCAGACCCCTGGATTCGGTTCCCAGCTTTCAGGTGCGGCAGGGTCGTCTGATCTCGTTCGACTTGGGCGAGTGGCTTGGACGATCGAATCTGAGCACCGCGGTGGATGCCCGATTTACCGCGTCGGCTACCGGTACTGAGCTCGACAGGATGCGGGGGCAGCTCGACCTGGAGCTGCTTCGCTCTCGCATTAACCAGGCGGGCGTCGGTCCTGGCCGGCTGGACATGACGCTGACCGACGGTGAGCTCCAGGGTGAAATTCGCCTGGAAGGCCCGGATGCTCATCTGGCGGCAGACCTCTCCGGATCGTTGGGAAAGATCCGGCGAATTGCCGCGGACGGCAGTATTCGGCTCGAGCGGCTGTCTCGGTGGACAGCTGATTCCACCCGCGACGGACGACTGGAAGGAAAGTTTGCACTGGAGGCGGCGGCCGACAGCAGCGGGCTGCTGAGCGCGTCCGGAACGCTGACCGCCGGCGGTGGTCTCGGCCGGGTCCGGGTGCAGACGCTCCATGCAGTACTCGAGCCCGGGCAGGGCGCGATTGTCTTCGACACCGTCATGGTGCGATCCAATGTTGCCACTCTCGATGGCTCAGGCAGCCTGGCGCTGCGGGACACCGGCACGCCCGATACGCTTCGACTCACTGGTCAGACAGGAGACGTGAACGCTCTCGCAGCGGTGGTGGGTATCGACTCGCTCACTCTCGATTCGGCGCACATCGATCTGGCGGTCACCGGCGGACCAGACCGCCGCCGCATTTCCGGTAAGGCAAGCGCCAGTCGCCTGCTGTACGGCAGCACCCTTGTCGAGGACTTGAAAGCCGATGCGCGGGCAGATATCGACAGCACCGGGATTGGAGCTATCGCCGGACGAGCCCAGGTGCGGGGCCTTGCGACCGGTAGACTGACGCTCGAGGAAGGACAGATCGCGGGACGCTACGACTCGATCATCACTTTCCAGGGGACCGCGGACCTGGACGAGGACGTCCATGTGGAGGTCGCGCTCCGAGGAGAAGCAGAGGGTGACACGACTAGCCTCCGGTTGGAACGGCTGCGCCTCGATGAGGGCGGCCGGCGCTGGTCGCTGGGGCAACCGACAACTGTCGAGCTCCGTCCCCGGGAAATCGCTGTCCACGAATTCCGGCTCCAATCCGGAGACAGGGCGGTATCGCTGGATGGAGTGCTCGCTTTTGACGACACCAGCGACCTCGCACTTCGGGTGGACAGTTTCGAGCTGGGAACTCTGGAACGCGCAGGTCTTGTCCCGATACCCGGCGAGCTGAGCGGCGCTCTTCGTCTCACCGGCCCGGCCTCCTCCCCATTAGTGAGTGGACACCTTGCTCTCACGCTTCACGATGGCGAGGAGGAGGACCTCGGACACATCCGATCCGCACTGGCGTGGTCCCGACGGGGACTTCGGCTGAGCACGGTTGCTGCTCATCGCCGGCGAGGCACGCTTACGGTGCAGGGAACACTGCCCTGGGGCTTCACTCTCCAGCCGGACGATACCACCCAGGCGTTCGCGATTCGTCGACAGCCGGGAGACACCATCTACCTGAGCGTGCAGGCAGACAGCTTTCAGATCGCGCTGCTGCGCCCGTTCATTCCTCCTGAGATAGCGCAGCGGGTGCGAGGGAGACTGGCCGCGGACGCCCGGATCCGCGGCACTCCAGAAGATCCGCGGGGCGAGGGTGGTCTCCAGCTTACCAGGCTGGGCTTCCGGGTACCCGCTCTCGATGTTCGCTATGAGCGCGGCAGCTTGATGGGCGAGCTCGCCGGCGACGTGCTCCGGATTGACACGCTGCTGCTTTACACAGATGAAGAACAGCAGCTGGCGGCGCAGGGCCGAATACGCCTCCGCCCGCTCACCAACCCGACATTTGATCTCGAGGCTCGCCTGCGTGACTTCGTGGTGTCCAACTCGGCGCAACTCGAGGCTCAGGCGTCGGGCCAGGTGCGGTTGACTGGAAGCTTCGCAACGCCGTCTGTGACGGGCACGCTTCGCATCGACAGGGCCGAGTACGTCGCCACGGGAACCACGGGCCTTGCAGTGGAGGAGGTGCAGCTCACGCCCGAGGACCTGCGAGAGGTGGCACGGCACTTCGGGCCTGCGGTTCTGGCACGCGCGGGTGACCAGGGCGGATTTCTCGATCGCTTCAGGCTGGATCTCGATCTTCGTTTCCCATCCCAGGTCTGGTTTCAGCGACCGGAGCCTCCCGAACTGAATATCGAAGTGGCTGGTCGCATCCGCCTTCGGCAAGATCCCGGTGGAGACATGCGGTTCTTTGGCACAGTCGAGCCAGTGCCCGGCCGCAGCACCATTGACGTCTACGGCAGAACTTTCCAGCTCACTGGTGGTGACATCGTTCTCAATGGTCCGCCCGGCCAGGCCCGCATCGATGTGACCGCGGAGTATCAGGTGCCCACCCAGAGCGCAGCGGACAACGAGGGAGTTGTGGTGAACGTGGCGGCGACCGGTAATCCGGACAGCATCTCTCTCGAGCTCAGCTCCGAGCCGGAAATGCCGGAGGACGACATCATCTCCTACGTGGTCACCGGCCGGCCGTCGTCCGACAGTCCGTTGCTGTCGGGATCGGGACAGGGCACCGATGGAGGAGACCTGGCGCTGGGGCAGTTGACCGGGGCCGTTTCATCCGTGGTAGGCCAGGAACTGGGATTCGACGTCTTTCAGATCCGCCAGGATGGGACCAGCGGGCTGACGCTGACAGCCGGCCGCTATCTCACCCCGCAGTTCTACGTCAGCCTTCAGCAGCCGCTCGAGATCTCGGGGCGGACTCCACAGGAACCGGGTACCAATCTCGGGCCGGGATTCGAGCTGCAGTACCGTGTGCAGCCGTGGCTCCGGATCCTGCTCCAGGGAGGGAGCCTGCCCTCTGGTGTGCTCCTGCGGGGACGGTATGCGTACTGACCGCATTGTGGTGATGGGCGTTTTGACCTGGCTTTCGATTACGTCCGGCCTGAACGCCCAGGATCCCCTGACCACCATCGGTCCCGCCACGCAGGTCCGGTCGATCGAGTTCCGCTTTATCGGCAGACACACACTGGATGAAGAAGAAGTCCGCGCCGCCATTGCCCTGACGGAGCGAGGCGGACTGATATGGCTTCGCAACGCCTTCGGATGGCTGCCCTTCATATCGTCGGTGGGCGAGCACCCGTTCGATCCGCTGGTTCTTCAGCGGGATGTGGTTCGCCTGCGTCATTACTACGAACGGAAGGGGTTTCCCGACGCCGAGATCGACTACGATGTGCGCTACGATGCCGAACCGGATCTGGTGGACGTCACCTTTGTCATTCGAGAGGGTCCTCCACTGTTGCTCGCCGGGATCAACTTCGTTGGCGTTGACAACTCTCCACCCCTGGTGGCGCCCGAGCTGAAGTCCAGCTGGCAACGGCTTCTCGGGCGTCTGAGCAATCGCAGAGGCCGGTTCACCGAGGATGATCGCCTGGCGCTGGCCGACCGTACGACGCGCTGGCTCAGAGACCGGGGATACCCCCTGTCGGTGACCCGGACCGCGATCAGGATCGATTCTGCGGCGAACCGCGTCGCTGTCATCGTGCGGGTGGAGCCGGGCCCGCGCACCCGCATCCGCAAGATCGAGGTCACGGGCAACCCCACAGTGCCGGCCCAGGATTTTACCCGGCAATTCCCAATTCAGGAGGGTGACTGGTACGATGCATCTCGGCTGGAGCGGGGGCGGCAGCGACTCATGCAGCTCGACCTGGTTCGGCTGGCCTTGTTGCGCGTGCCGCGCAAGAGCATCCGCGACTCCACCGTCGTAGTCGAGCTCCAGGTAACCGAGAACCCACCCCGTATGATGCGAGGTGAAATCGGCGTGGCCTCGGGGGGTGGCATTGGTGGCCAGGGCGACTGGACTCATCGCAGCTTCCTGGGTGGCCTTCGGACACTGGTCATTGGTGGAGCAGCCCAGACGGGTGTGGTCTCACTGGAGAGTCCGCCTCAGGAGGAGTACCGGCTCGGGGTCTCGATCTTCCAGCCGTATGTGTTCGATCGCCGGGTGTCGCTCGCAGGAGGTCCTTTCGGCGAGTACCGGAACGATATCCGTGAGCGGTCGTGGAGAATCGGTCTCGAGAGCGCCCTCGTGTTCGCCAGCGGACCACTCCGCTCCATCGCACTGGGCTACGCAATCTCTCATCGGCGAATCCTCGACTACGGTTTCGCCAACGAGCTGGAGCCCATTGAATACCTGCCGCTCCTGGGGCTCGCGGATTCCGCCAGCGTCGGCCAGCCGCGTGAGCGATTTGATCGAAGCGTGCTGACGCTCCACGGAAGCTGGGGGCGGCTTGACCGCTTCGCCAATCCGCGCGAGGGCTACGTCATCCGTCCTCGAATCGAGGTCACCACCCCTTTTCTGACCACCAACGAGTACGTCCTGTTCGAGTTGGGAGCGACCGGCTTTCTGCCGATCAACGACCGGGTTGGCGTCACCCTCCGTGGCAGTGCCGGCCGGATCTATCCTTTCGGACGGAGTCTTCGGAATACCGGCAACCAATCGCCCTTCGTATCCCTGCTTCAGCTGCGTGACGCAACGTTCACTGCCGGTGGAACTCGGGACGTGCGGGGGTGGGGAACCCAGCTCCTCGGACCCAAGCTTCCCAAGATCGAGCTTCAGTCAGGCGCTGGCGGGGCGGTGCCGACAGCCGATCAATACTCGCCGCTCGGCGGACTTGCGAGAATCCAGAGCAGCGCGGAGCTACATCTGCCTATCCCCGGAATGAGCGACAGATGGCAGAGCTTCTTCTTCCTCGATGGCGCTCGGGTGTGGACGCCTGACTCCCGATTTCATCTGGACGGAGGAGACCTGGTCGACGACCGGTTCTTCTTCGGCACCGGCGCGGGGATCGGGTACGAGACGGTGGTCGGAGCAATACAGGTCGCGCTGGGCTACAAGCTCAACCCCTCGGCACTGGACGTGCGCGATCCCAATGACGTCGTAAACGCAGTGGTGAACGGCAGGCCGCTGAGCAGCGTCCCCATAGATTCCCGGCGCCGCTGGCACCTCCACTTTTCTATCGGGGCGACGTTCTAGCAGCCTCTAGCTGGGCTGTCGACCTGGCCTTCGGCCTGCCATGTCTTTCCTGGTCCCTGTCAGGGCGACAGACTTGGATTGGCATGCCGGATGCCTGAGTGGCTTGCCGCCAGAGGGCCGCAGAAGCCCCGGACGGCTCTCGGGCTCGACCATGTCCGGGGCATCGCTTCACGGGAGGAAAACCATGCTTCCGCTTGCACGGAATCGTTTCGTCCCGGCGCTCTCCGAGCCATCGCTCCTTGGGCCATGGAGCGATCTGCGGCGTGAGATCGACCGGTGGTTTGAGAGCACTCTGCCTGGTACCCTGTTCAGTTCGACCTGGGTTCCGGCAATGGACGTGGAAGAGACTGAAGACGCGGTTCGTCTGAGCTTTGAGGTTCCCGGTGTAGATCCGGAGCACCTCAGCGTCACGGTCGAGAACGGCATTCTGACCATCGCAGGCGAGAAGAAGTTCGAGCGGGAGAACCGGGATGAGAAGACCGGCTCTCGGAGTCATGAGCGTCAGTATGGCCGGTTCGAGCGCAGCCTCGTGCTGCCGCAGTCTGTAGACACGGACAAGGTCTCGGCAAACTGCACAAACGGAGTGCTCACCATCGAGCTGCCCAAGGCCGCAACCGCTCGTCCGCGCACCATTCAGATTGCCAGCGGCGAGGGACAGGCCCGGCTGGGCTCGGGAAAAGCAGAAAGCGTGGCCGCCTGATCGATAGGGTGGCTCACGCAATGCGAGGCATCTTTCGTAAGCGGTGACTACCGCAGACGACCGCCGCTCGCGGTCGCAGCACTAGATCCCCCGTCATCCCTGACGGGGTTTTTGTTTTCCGCTCGACCGACCGACGGGGCGTTAGTGATCCTCCTCACAGTGCTTTGATCTGCATAGACTTACGTAGAAGGACCACGTTCCCCGGATTATCTTAAGCGGCGAGCAGTGCTCGCGATTCAGTGCAAGCGGACTACGGATTTCGCGTCCCAGAAATGGAGCAACACCGGAGCTCGAGGAGGACGATTGCGCTGGTACTGCCGGGCCTTCAATATTGAGCCATCCTCCCCTTCGGGACCTCCCCCGGCGGCACCATGACCACGCCTATCACTTGTAAGCAATGCGGCGGCTTGCTCGGTCCCGGAGACCGATTTTGCGCGCAGTGCGGGTCGGAGCTGCTGTGGTGCGCCACCTGCGGCGAGTTTCTGCTGCAGGCGGAAGAGTCATGTCCCAAGTGTGGCACACCTGGCATTCCTCGGCCTGACTCCCGTTCCATTCCTCTCGATCTGGCTGAAGACGATTCGCCCTGGGCGGAGGTGGTCACTCGGCTCCGGCGGGCTACCCTCGGAGAGTTCGAGATCGGACACGAGCTGGGCCGCGGTGGGATGGCGGCAGTATTCCTCGCGCACGAGCTCTCCCTTCATCGTGACGTGGCCATCAAGGTGATGTCGCCCGGTCTGCTCATGGGTGAGGGCATGATCGAGCGGTTCCGGCGTGAAGCCATCACCATAGCGCACCTGAATCATCCCAACATCGTGTCTGTGTACTCGGTCCGGGCCGCGGAGGGGCTCCATTTCTTCGTCATGCGCTGCATCCAGGGCCGATCGCTTGAGCAGGTCCTCCGGGACGCGGGGCGACTGCCGGTCCCCATCGTGCGCTCCATTCTCCAGCACGTCGGATCGGCGCTGGCATATGCGCATCGCTTCAAGGTGGTCCACCGGGACATAAAGCCGGCCAACATCCTCATCGACGAGGACGGGAACGCGGTGGTCACCGACTTCGGAATCGCGAAGGCCACCGAGGGTCCGAGTCAGACCCACAGCGGATTCATGGTGGGCACTCCGGCATACATGAGTCCAGAGCAGTGCGCCGGCGGGGAGATCTCGGGAGCTTCGGATCAATATTCACTCGGAGCCGTCGCGTACGAGATGATCACCGGGACCCCACCGTTTACCGGGTCCACCTATTCCGTCATCCAGGCTCATGTGGAGGAGGCGCCCAGGCCGCTCCGGCACCACTGCGAGCACTGCCCTCCGGAGCTGGAGGCCGCAGTACTTCGCATGCTGGCGAAGAATCCGCAGGACCGCTGGCCCGGCATGCAACAGGCGCTCACTGCACTGGGAGCCACGGCGCTGGCGGACGATGATCCACTGAGGGCCGAGCTGAGCCGGCTCGCCATGGCGGGAGCCCGCACCACCTTTTCCGCAGTGGGAAGCTCAGGCCGAGGCGGCGGCAAGACCTCGGCGGTTCTCCAGGTGACCCCACCGGGGATGATGCGTGCCATCACCATCCTGCCGCCACCACCCGGTCTCGAGGTGGGCGACAGCTTTCTACTGGTGGCTCGGGTGCACGATGGTCATGCGGCCCGGCTGCCGGCCGGACCGGTCGAGTGGAGCAGCGATGCCCCTGGCGTGCTTCGGGTGAACGCCACCAAGGCTGTTGCTACAGCCATTACTCCCGGCTCGGCACTGATCCGAGCGGTGTGCGATGGGAACGAAGGCCGGCTGCGGGTGACGGTAGCGCCGCCGCGGGCAGATTCCATCTTAGTGAAACCGCTGGACAAGCCGATCACAGTCGGTGATGAAGTCAGCCTGGACGCCACGCCACGCGATAAGCGAGGCCGCGTCGTTACCCGACCGGTGACCTGGCGCTCGGATGACGATGCCGTAGCGACGGTCAGCTTGGAAGGCGTCCTGGTCGCACGGTCGGCGGGCACCACTCAGATCACCGCGGAGCTCGATGAGGCGCGGGCCTCTGTCGAGGTCAGCATACTTCCACCGCGCGTTGCCGCAGTGCACATCTCTCCGGCGCCGGACTCGGTAGTTGCGGGCGACTCCTTCCAACTGATTGCGACTCCACTCGACCGGTGGGCAGGTCCGCTCACCGAGCGAACCGTAGCCTGGAGTGTGAGCGACGTGAACGTGGCCATCGTCACGGCTGCCGGGTGGGTCATCGCGCGAAACCCAGGGTTGGTCGTGCTGACAGCGGTATGCGAAGGTGTGAGCGCCTCGATCAGCGTCAATGTCGTTGATCGAGCTGCCGAGCCCGTTGCGAGTGGGCTTGCTCCTCCGGCAGAGTCCTGGGAATCGCGGCAGGGGCCATGGGAGTTGCCGCCCGATAGCAAGGCGCCCGAGCCGCGCCGCCAGCGCTCTCGCCCCGGGTGGTTGGTTGCTACCGGCGGGCTATTCCTGCTTGCTGGCGGGTTCTGGTTGGC
>DATADG010000066.1:0-10132 GCA_036258655.1 Gemmatimonadales bacterium
GCCTTGGCAACGCTCATGCTGCTGGGGGCGTGCAACACACCGTACGAACCCTCGATCCCTGATCCATTTGTTGGCGATCCTGGCGAGCAGGCCCCGAAGCCAAAGCCCCACATCGACAAGGGCGTCACACCGTAATGAGCAGGCGTGTTGCTGACTAGGCGGACGGGACCGCCGCCTGGTCAGCCGCCCGCGCGGCGCGCTGGCCCTCTGCCACATCGACCCGCATGAGGAGCAGCGCGCCGGCCGCAAAGAACACGATTACAGAGAGAATCGCATTTCGGCTGGAGCCAGAGATGGCTATTGTCGCAGCAAAGATCAACGGGCCGAAAATGCCGGCGAATTTCTCAAAGACGCTGAAGAATCCGAAGAACTCACCGGACTGACGCTGAGGGATCATGCTGGCGAAGAGCGATCGACTGAGCGCCTGAGTGCCGCCCTGCACCATGCCGACCAATCCCGCCAGGACATAGAAGTGGGTTGCGGTTTTCATGAAGTAGCCAAGGATGCTGATGGCGGTGTAGGCCAACAGACCGAGAAAGACGGCACGCTTGGCCCCGATGCGATCCGCCAAGACCCCAAAGAGAAAGGAGCAGGGAATGCCTATGAACTGGACCAACAGGATGGCACCAATCAGGGAGCCTTGTCCAATGCCGATCTCGGTCCCGTATGCCGTAGCCATCTTGATTATGGTCTGGATCCCGTCGTTATAAATGAGAAAGGCCAGCAGCATCAGGAACGCATGTCGAAAGCTGCGGAGCTGGTGGAAGGTCTCGGCCAGGCGATTGAACGCGATTCTGACCGCGTTTTCTCCCGGCCGCTCGTCGCTTTCCAGGATGGTGGGAGGCTCGGAAATTCTGCGGAACAGCGGGATGGAAAAGACGACCCACCAGACCGCCACCGAGAGGAACGCGAGTCGAGCCGGAAGGGTCGCCTCGGATGAGGTGAGATTTGTTCCAGATGGAAGTCCAAACCAGTCGGGCCGCTGTATCCATGCGAGATTGAATGCGAGGAGGACGCCGCCACCGAGGTATCCAAGCGCGTATCCAGCCGTCGAGACCCGATCGAGCTCGTCCCGGCGCGCGATGTGCGGAAGCAGCGCCTCGTAGAACACGTAGCTTCCAGCGACGCCGATGAGCGAGGCAGTGAAGAGCGAGGAGGCGAGCTCGAGCTCTCCCTGATCAACGAAGAACATCCCGGTTATCGCTACGATCCCAAGCGCCATGAAGCCCGCGAGAAACCGCTTCTTGGTTCCCCGGTAGTCGGAGACTGCCCCCAGGATAGGCGACAGCAAGGCGATGATGACGAGTGCGATAGTGTTGACGGTCGCGAGACGCTGGGTCGCTCCGCTTTCGGGCAGGCCGCTCCCGGCCACCTTCACGAAGTAGATAGGAAATACTGCCACCATGATCGTGGTCTGCATGGCAGAGGCAGCCCAGTCGTACATGGCCCAAGCGCGAAGCTCAGGCCGATCCAGGCCGATACGCGACAACAGATGAGAGCGCGGCACGGGTGCAGAAGGTAGAGAGGACGTGGCACGGTGGTAAGTACGGCAGGACCACGGGCAACCATCCGAGCCTATCGGAAGTCGCTCGAGCGCCGACCCTGCCAATCAGAATGCCCGCGCCTTTATTAAAGAGTCTGGTTCGTGAGACGTACCGTCAGCGCAGGTCGGGAGCGAGACGCTGCTCTCGAGCGCTGTGGCGCAGAGAGAAACCCACGGCCACTCCGAGGGTGGTCACAATGACGGCCAGGGATAGTATGGTAGGAAGGTGGACCCAGGCACTGAAGGTCATCTTCAGTCCGACGAACACGAGAATGAAAGCGACGCCGGTCTTCAGATACACAAAGCGATCCAGCATCCCGGCGAGCACAAAGAACAGCGCTCTGAGTCCGAGAATGGCGAAGATGTTCGAGCTGTAAACCAGAAAAGGATCGCGGGTAATCGCGAAAATGGCGGGAATGCTGTCAATGGCGAAGACCAGGTCGGACCACTCCACGACGAGAACCACCAGCAGGAGCGGAGTAGCAAGACGCCCGCCCTGGGCGGTTCTGGTAAAGAACTTGGTTCCGTCGTAATAATTGGAGAAGGGCAGGAATCGCCGCGCCAGCCGTACCATCGGGTTCTTCTCCAGATCCACCAATTCTTCCTTCTGGGTGAACATCCTGATGCCGGTAAATACCAGGAGGCCGCCAAAGACGTACACGATCCAGTTGAACCGCTCCAGCAGCAGCGCGCCGAGGCCGATCATGATCAACCTCATCACGATGGCACCCAGGATTCCCCACTTGAGGACCTTCCGCTGAGCCTCGGCCCGGACTCCGAAATAGGAAAAGATGAGGAGGAAGACGAACAGATTGTCGACGCTGAGGGACAGCTCGATGAGGTAGCCGGTATAGTACTCCAGCGCCGGCTGCGTGCCCTCCTGCCACAGCACGAATAGCCCAAACAGGAGGGCGATGGCGACGAGCCCGCCACTCCAGCTCATCGCCTCCTTCATCGTTAGAACGTGTGACCGGCGGTTCAGGACTCCGAGGTCTAGAACCAGCAGCCCGAGCACCAGGCCGCTGAAGCCGAGCCACACGCCGGCGCTGTGTTCGCCCACTCAGCGGCCCAGCGCCATGGCTTCCAGGCGCGCCACCCGCTCAGCAGTTGGCGGATGAGTGCTGAACAGCTTGGCCACTCCTCCGCCGTGGTAGGCG
Source organism: Gemmatimonadales bacterium (assembly GCA_036258655.1). Taxonomy (GTDB): domain Bacteria; phylum Gemmatimonadota; class Gemmatimonadetes; order Gemmatimonadales; family GWC2-71-9; genus CAVVWJ01. The sequence continues at coordinate 2,701 of DATADG010000066.1, forward strand.
AGTGGATTGACCTGGGCCAGCGGCGCCGCCGCGGGTGCTACATGCATGGGGATCCGGTGGGCCAGCGAGTCGAGGCGCACCAGGGCGTTGGCGAGCGGCATTGGACGACCCAGAATCATGGCGCCCACCCGGTCAGCCTCGAATTCGCGCTGCCGGGAAACGGCAAACTGAATCAACATGGCACCAATCGGTGCGAGCAGCAGGAGCGCCAGTTGGGCAAATGGATGCCCGCCTTCGTCGTCGTGACTACCTCCGAAGAGCAGGAGGTAGGGCAGGTTGCTGAGCGCACCGGCGATCCCCGCGGCTATCGTGGAGATCAGCATGTCGCGGTTCTTGATGTGCGCCAACTCGTGTGCAATCACACCCTCCAGTTCATCCTGGGGCATGTACTTGAGGATTCCAGTTGTCACCGCCACCACGGCGTGGTGCGGATTCCGGCCGGTGGCAAACGCATTGGGCTGCTCATGGGGTGCTACCGCAACGGTGGGCATCGGCAGCCCGGCGCGTTGACGTAGTCGGTCAACCATGGCGTAGAGCTCGGGTGCCTCCTCGGCACCCACCACTCGTGCACCGTACATCTTCAGGACCAGACGGTCGGAGAAGAAATACATGATGAAGTTGAAGAGGCTGCCGAACACCAGGGCCACGACAAGGCCGCTCGAGCCACCGATGAGCTGCCCGGCCAGCAGGAAGAGGCCAAGCAGGCCGGCCATGAGGACAAAAGTCTTTACGTTGTTCATGTCTCCCCCCGAATGGGGTACTCACGTGGGGTCAAAAAAAGAGCGAGACCCCGTCCGCTCCGCTTGCGCGTTGGACGAAGGTCTCGCTCTAAGGCTGCCGGCCTTCCAAATGAACCGTGCCCGCATGGGCGAGCAGTCCTGACGATTCATTCGTCCGCCTGAACGGCGGATAAGCTACTCCCCTTCTACAGGTTGTGAATGTAAGCCCGCCCTCGCTACAGGTCAACGGCCCTCCGACCATTAGCGCACCAATCTTGACAAGCGGATTACCGGACCGTTCCATGGAAGAGCGGATTACTCCCGCGCTCCCATTCGACATCTCCCACCCGAGGCACGTCCCATGAGCAGATACATCGTCCGGATTTCCGCTACTCTGCTGGCCTGCAGCGTAGCGGCGCTTCCGCTTACGGCACAAACCCAAACCGCGACGGTGGTAGGCACCGTTGCCGATGCTGGTTCTGGAGAACCGGTGCCCGGGGCCCGGGTCTTTGTTCCCGGGTCCGTCGCCTCAGCGAGTACCCGGCAGGACGGGAGCTACCGTCTGCAACTGGTACCTGGCCGTCATGAGCTTCGGGTCACCTACATCGGCTACGCCATTGTCCGGGACACGGTCGAGGCTGCCGCCGGCGAAACGATGACGCGGAACTTCCAACTCGCCCGCGAGCCGCTGGCGCTGCAAGACATCGCTGTGATCGGTACTCGCGCGGCGGAGCGTACCTCAACCGAGGCGCCGGTGCCGGTCGACGTCCTCACCGCGACCGAGATCAAGCAGAGTGGCCGCACCGAGACTGCACAGATCATCCAGTCACTGGCTCCCTCCTTCAACTTTCCACGGGCAACCATCGCCGACGGCACCGATCATACGCGGCCCGCGACGCTGCGCGGCCTCGCTCCCGACCAGGTGCTGGTGCTTGTCAACGGCAAGCGCCGGCATGCCAGCGCGCTCATCAACGTGAACGGCAGCGTCGGGCGGGGGGCCGGTATGGTGGACCTCAACGCCATTCCTGCGAGCGCGATCGATCGGATCGAGATCCTCCGCGACGGAGCCGCCGCCCAGTACGGCTCGGATGCGATTGCGGGAGTCCTCAACATCATCCTCAAAGAGGGATCTCCCGACGAGCTCCTGACCACCGTTGGCCAGACCGTTGAGAGCGACGGTGAGGTAATTCAGGTCGGTGGCAACTACGCCTTGCCACTCGGCGCCGATGGCGTGCTGCAGTTAGCGGGTGAGTATCGCAACCGGGGCTTCACCAACCGCTCAGCGCCCGATCTCAGGCCACAATACTTTCCGGGAGATCCTCGGAACAGCGATCCCGCCCTTACCGGGCGGATCAACCACCGGCATGGAGATGCGGATACCGAGGACGGCGGCCTCTTCCTGAACCTGGCCAAGCCGGTGGGCGAGGCGGCGGAGGTCTACTTCTTCGGCGGTGGTACGCTCAGGCGCGGCGAGGCCGCTGGCTTTTACCGCCGCGCACTCGACGACCGGACCGTTCGAGCCATTCATCCCAATGGCTTTCTTCCGCTGATCGCAACGAAGATCTCGGATTTTTCCGGTGTGGCCGGCGTGCGGGGAGAGCGGTCAGGATGGCGCTGGGACGTGAGCGCCGACTACGGCCGCAACCTCTTTCATTTCGATGTCAAGAACAGCAACAACGTCACTTTGGGCACGGCCAGCCCCACGGAGTTTTACGCCGGGACTCTGATCTTCGACCAATTCACCGCGAACGTGGATCTGGCCAGGTCCTTTGCCATCGGCCTGGCCTCACCGCTGAACGTGGCATTTGGCGGCGAGTTTCGGCGGGATGGTTACCACATCAACGAGGGGGAGCCGGACAGCTGGCGTGACGGCGGGGTCCCGATCCTCGACGGGCCTAACGCCGGCGCGCCGGGTGCGCCAGGCGCACAGGTCTTCCCCGGTTTTCGTCCGACAGACGCCACCGATCAGAGCCGTAACAACGTTGCCGGATACGTGGATCTCGAAGCTCAGGTGATCCCCAGGATCCTCGTTGGGATCGCCGGGCGGGTAGAGCGCTACAGCGATTTCGGATCGACCACCGATGGAAAGATTACCGCACGCTTTGAGCCGATTCCCGGCTTTGCCGTCCGAGGTGCCATCGCCACCGGGTTCCGGGCGCCCTCGTTAGGACAGTCCTACTTCTCGGCGACCTCAACCAACTTCATCGGTGGCGTGCCGTTCGAGAACCGGACCTTTCCAGTCAATACCGGGGTGGCCCAGGCGCTGGGTGCGAGAGAGCTCACGGCGGAGAAGTCGGAGAACTATAGTTTCGGGCTGGCTTTGAGCCCGGTGAGAAATCTCTCGCTCACGGCCGACTACTACCAAATCCTGATAGACGACCGGATTGTCTTCTCCGGTAACTTCACCGGTACCGCGATTCGTGATTTCCTGGCCGCCCAGGGTTTTCCGGGGGTTGCCGGGGCTCGGTATTTCACCAACGCTATCGATACCCGGACGCTCGGCGTCGACGTCGTGGCGAACTACGGCCTCGCCATCGGCGCAACCAGCACTCTTCGGCTCACCGCGGGATACAACTACAATGTCAACCGAGTGCTGCGAGTGGCTCCAACGCCACCGGCGCTCAGCGCGTTCCAGGAAACACTCTTTGATCGAATCGAGCGTAACCGCATCGAGCGAGGTCAACCCAGGAGCAACTTCACCGTCTCTGGAGTCTTCAGTTACAACGCGCTGGGAATCACTGCGCGGACCCAGCGCTTTGGTGAGGTCACGGTCTTCGATGTACCTCCCGACGGTTCTCTGGACCAGACCTACAGCGCGAAGTGGATTACAGACTTGAGCGCATCATACACGTTCATGGAGCGGCTCACCCTCACCGCCGGGGTTGACAACATCTTCGATGTCTACCCTGACCCAAACCGTTTCGGAGACCCTACGACCGCGGGGAACAGCACGTTCGGCATCCTTCGGTACAACCAGCACTCGCCGTTCGGCTTCAACGGCGCATTCTACTACGGACGGGTGACGGTCGGGTTCTAGATCATAAGGCGTGAATGTGAACAGTGAACGGGATGAGCAACGCCCGTTCACTGTTTCGCGGCACTGTCGACCCCTGATCAAAACGCCGGATGCTCCTGGTGCACTGGGTCATTGAGCAGGATTGCAGGCACCGTTGATCCCGCCGGTGTTTCGAGCTGGCCTTCGGGAATCACCAGCAGCGCATTGGCCAGGGCCATGGAGGTCAGGATTCCCGACCCTTGAGGTCCGGTAAGCCGGGCCTCGAGGCCATCCTGTCCCTCCATCACGATTCCACGCAGAAAATGCTGGAGTCTGGGCCTGAGGCTGATGGGCTCAGCCACTCGGACCGGAACACTGCGCCGGAACGGCCGGTCGTGACCCATCATCTTCCGAATGGCGGGCCGTACGAACAATTCAAAGGTCACCATCGTGCTCACGGGATTACCGGGCAAGCCGATCCAGGGTATCTCGCCCAACACCCCGAAGCCTACGGGCGCTCCCGGACGCATGCGCAGCTTCCAGAAACGCTGCTGCGCGCCGAGCTCGTCGAGTACGGAGCGGATGTAGTCGTGCTCGCCGACGCTGATCCCCGCCGTTGTAACCAGAAGGTCACAATCGCCGGCTGCGGCCAGGTGCTGCCGCAGGCTTTCTGGATTATCACGAGCAATCCCGAGGTTGACTGGCTCGCCTCCCGCCTGACGCACCAGCGCCACGAGCGTATGGGTATTGCTGCTGGCGATCTTTCGGCCGGCGAGGATGTCTTCGGTCTGATCCACATCCACCACCTCGTCCCCACTGCCGAGGATGGCGACTCGCGGCCGACGGTAGACCAGCGGATGAGCCACGGCGAGCGACGCGAGCACTCCCAGATGTGCCGGCTCGAGTGCGGTGCCCCGGGCGAGAACCGTCGTGCCGCGGCGGATATCCTCCCCGGCTCTCCGGATGTTGACACCGATGTCGCGGTCCTTGAGGATGGTAACCGTCTGCACTCCGCCGTCGGTATCCTCCTGGCGGATGACGCTGTCGCTGCCCTCCGGGAGAGGTGCGCCAGTGAAGATTCGAGCGCACTCCCCTGGTCCGATCCTGCGAGTAGGAAAGTGGCCGGCCGGCACCTGCTCTATGACTCGGAGCCGCACGGGCTGAGCGTCGCTCGCTCCCCGCACATCCTCTCCCCGAGCCGCGTAGCCATCCATGGCGGAGTTGGTCCACGGGGGCACGTCCAGCGGGCTTACCACGTCCTCTGCCAGCACGCTGTACAGCGCGTCGTCGAGAGGAATCCGTAGTGGGGGCTGCCGCTGGGTTTCCTGGAGAATGCGTTCGGCTGCTTCGGAAGCGCTGAGTGGACCGCTCACTGGGCCAGGACCAACGCCCGATCCCAAGCCAGATTGGCGAGAAGCTGGAGCCACATGGTGTCGTAAAAGTGGAGCACGGAGCACTGGGCCGTGAACTCGGGATCGTCGGTGATCACGGCCACCCACTGACCCGCGTTAGGAGCCTGAGCGTCGTAGAGCGGCTGGCTCGACGCCGCGCGGCGAAACACCTCGATCTTCGGGATGGTGCTGGCCTTGTACCCCTCAGTTAGAACGATGTCGGCGCCCTGCATATAACGTCGGGTGAGTGCTATGGGGTCGTATTCGTCGGGACTCCGCTCGAACAGCACGCGAAGGTCGGGGGACGCGATGAGGACGCGCTCGGCTCGTCCCTCGTGGAAGTGGCGCCACGTGTCGCTTCCATGCCGGTCGACGTCGGCAGGATGGTGCCCGTGCTTGATCGTCATTACCCGGTGGCCTCGGCGCACCAGCTCGCTGGACAGCGCGACGGTAAGCGTGGTCTTGCCCGCGTTCTTCCGGCCGACTACGGAGATGATGCGTGTCGTTGCCACAGCTGGTCCGCCCGTGCCAGATCTTCCGCGGTGTTTACGTTGTAGAAGAGCAACCCTGGATCTCCGAGAGCCCTGATCTCGGCCTCAGAGAGAAGTCCTACTCGAATCTTCGAGTGAAAGCCGATCGCCCGTAGGTCACCCTGATCGAGACTCGCGGCAATGGCCTCGCTGCACGCGGGACCATAGGCGGCGCACAGCGGCTCCACACCGCGCCGTCCATCGCTCCGCGGCAGCAAGGCGTCATAGCGCGAAAGCCCGTCCGCAAGGGTCCGAATGAGCGACTCGGAGACGAAGGGCATATCCCACGCAACGCAGACCACAGGAGCGGGGGCGCATACCACTGCGGTATAGATGCCTCCCAGCGAACCATATCCCGGACGGATGTCCCCGACCGTACGCAGATCCCTCCGCCACCCTGCTGCATCCGGGGCATTGGCCACCAGCAGCGGCGGCTCTCCCAAGGCAGCTGTCATGACGTCTGCGAGACGATCGAGGATGCGTTTTCCGCCTACCTGCTCCAGCCCTTTGGGGCGGCCGCCAAACCGTGTCGCTCCTCCGCCGGCGAGAATGGCTCCTTTCACTGACATCGTACTGGCTGCCCCATCTGTCCTGCTGCGCTGCGTCAATATCTCCGCCCCGGCCGCCGCTCCAGAACCACATCGAAGCCGATGGATAAGCTGAACAGATGCTTGTACGTGATCTCATGCGGTGGAATGGTGCGTGCCTGCACCGTGGCTGCTGTGACCCTCTGCACTCCGACGATGTTGTCCCTCACTTCCCAGCGCAGCTGGTATCCCTTGGCAATTGCCGCCGTAAATCCGACACCGAGCCCGAGCGCTGGTTGAACTCTCGATTCACTGTCGTCGTCGTAGACGATGAGCTCTGAAATCCCCTCAGGGGTCGGGAAAAAGCCGATCGTTCTGATGGAGCTCTGGTTGCTGAAGACCAATCCGAGATTGGCCCTGGCGTATGGAGAGACGAGACTACGGCTGTTGATTCGTGCAATCGGGCTGACGCTCAATGCGACCGCGGTGGCCGACTTCGTGGCGCCTTGGATGGATGTACAAACCCTCGCCACATCGCTGCTACCGGAGGAGAAGACATGCCGACAGCTGTCCTCATACCCCAGTCCGAGCAGAAAGCCCTCGAAGCCAAGTCCAAAGTGCGCGCCGGGAAAGTACGCGCCTCCAAAGCCAATCCCGAGGCTCGACGGGATCCGTCGTTGGAGGGCGAAGGTATCCGCCGGGGAGATGTATTGAATCGGCTGGGCATCGACATCCCAAAGGTGCTTGCCGGCAACCACTCCGCCGGAGACGGTGAGGATGAGACGAGCTTGATCCTTGGTGGCCTGACACCAAACCGATTCCGTCACTGTTCCGCTCAGAATCGCGGCGATGCATACAGCGTGACCTCGCATCAGCCCCCCAGAAACTGATGATCCACAGCCAGACACCGGTCCATAACCACGGCAATTCCGGCGTCCTCGAGCTGCCGGGCTACCTCAGGATGGCGGATTCCCTGCTGCATCCACACCAATGGCGGCCGAACTTCCAGGAGCTGCTCGAGCAACGCTGGAATGTGCTCCGAACGACGGAAGATATTCACGATGTCGATGGGCCCTGCCGCGGCAGCGCTGCGCAGATCTGGATGCACGGGCTCACCCAGAGTGACTCCTCCGGCGGGATGTACGGGGACGATGGTGTAACCAGCCCGCTGCAGGTAGGCGGCCACCCCATGACTCGGCCGGTGCGGTTTGCGGCTCAATCCGACTACCGCAATACGACGTGCATTCAGCACCAGTTCCGCCAACCCGGA
>DATADG010000067.1:0-2516 GCA_036258655.1 Gemmatimonadales bacterium
GATCACGATTTTCGTGCGTTTGCGGTCAAAGGCGATCGTCCCCACTACCGGTGTCGCGTTCATTTATCCACGTGGGAGCTTCGACCCGAAGGACGCGGGGTAAGCTTCCACGTCGAAGCCGATCGTTTCCTGCATCACATGGTGCGAATGCTGGTCGGCACAATGGTCGAAATTGGATTGGGACGTCGACCAGTCGAAGACATGGGAATATTGCTCCGGCGGCACGACAACTCGGCGACCAGCGCGCCTGCGCCGCCACACGGACTCTATTTTATGTCGGCCACCTACCCGCCTGAGCTCTTCGACCGGCCCAACAGAGAAGCCCGTGCTGCTGCCCTCCTCGGTTAGGACTGCATGTCTGGTACTCGGAATTGGCATCCTGGGATGCCGTGACCGCCCTGCAGGGCCTCTGGTCGTCGCATCCGCGGGGGCTCAGAACCCAGCCCGTTTAACTCGAGTCCAGACTGCAGTCGATGCCTCGCGGCAGACGGCCCTGGTCGCCGCGGCCGAGCGGGTCTCGCCTGCGGTCGTATCCATCAACGTGAGCTCGCGGCAGAGGGTGGTTCCGCGCTCGCCGTGGGACTTTTTCTTCGTGCCCGAAGGTGCCCGTGTGGTTCAGGGCTACGGAACCGGGTTCATCATCAGGCCCGGCGGCATCATCGTGACCAATCAGCATGTGGTGGCTAACGCCGAGCGCGTTGTCGTCACACTCCCGGACGGGAGCGACTTGCCGGCGGCGGTGTTGGGAGAGGATCCGGTCACCGACATCGCCGTGTTGCGAGTCAAGCAGCAGGGGCTCCCGACGGTGTCCCTGGGACGGAGCACTGACCTGATGATTGGCGAGTGGGTCGTGGCGTTGGGTAATCCCTACGCCTATCTCCTGGGCAACAGCGAACCGACCGTCACTGTTGGCGTCGTGAGCGCTACCGGACGCAACATTCTCCCCGGTGGCGACCAGACTGGCTTGTATCTGGACATGATCCAGACGGATGCCGCAATCAACCCGGGGAATTCCGGTGGCCCCCTCACCAATGCCCTGGGCGAGGTGGTCGGAGTGAATTCTTCCATCTTCAGCAGCACCGGGGGCTCGGTGGGGCTCGGGTTTGCAATTCCGATCGAGCGCGCCCTGAGAGTCGCGGACGAGATCATTAAGCGCGGCTCCGTTCGCCGAGCTTGGGTTGGACTCGAAGTCGAAGGCGCCAGGGCGATGCGAGACTGGAAGAGTCAGGGCGGTGTCGCGCTGACCAGCGTGACACCCGATGGTCCGGCTGAACGTGCCGGCCTTCGAGCCGGGGACATTTTAGTCGAGGCCAACGGACGCCGCCTCCGTAATTATCTCGATTGGGAGGCGGTGAAGCTTGACCTCCATGTCGGCGATTCCATCGATCTCGTGGTTCGAACCGGCAGAACCACGACTCGGAGGCGGGTAATCACCGGTGACCTGCCCACGGTGACCGCCGAGAAGATCACGGTGTTGCAGGATCTCCAGCTCATCAACGTCTCCCCTGCGATCCAGGCGGAGCGCGGAATCCGCAGCGAACGTGGCGCACTGATCTTCCGTATTTCTCCCCAGGTGAGCCAGGCGACCGGCCTGCAGGCGGGTGATGTCATCCTGGCGATTAACCGAACGCCGGTGCGCAACGCCTCGGATGTTGACGATCTCCTCAATGTTCGTCCGGGCCAGGTCATCCGCATTTATGTCGAGCGCGAAGGTCAGATCACCTTTACGGACCTGGTGTTTCGATGACAGACGAGCGGTGGCGCTCTCCCCTCGGCACCAGATACGCCTCGCCTGCCATGCAGATTCTGTGGGGAGAGCCTCGTCGGATTGCGCTCTGGCGAAGGCTCTGGCTGGCGCTCGCTGAGACCGAACGGGAGTTGGGGCTCGACATCCCGGAACAGGCAATCGCTGACATGCGGGCGCACCTCGACGATGCCGATCTGGATGCGGCGGCCCGATACGAGCGCCGCTTCCGACACGACGTCATGGCTCACATCCATGCTTTTGCGGATCAGGCCCCGGCCGCCCGCCCATACCTGCACCTGGGCGCCACCAGTGCATTCGTCACCGATAACGCCGATCTGGTCATCATGCGCGACGGCCTGCGGCTCCTTCTCGGTCGACTGATCGCTGTACTTGGAGCGCTGGACCGGTTTTCCGCCCGCTGGGCCGGATTGCCCTGTCTCGCGTATACCCACTTCCAGCCGGCGCAGCTCACCACTGTGGGCAAGCGTGCGACGCTCTGGATGCAGGACTTCGCGCTCGACGTCGAGGAGGTCATTCACCGGATCGAGCGACTTCGGCTCCGCGGCTGTAAGGGAACCACCGGCACACAAGCTTCATTTCTGCAACTGTTCCAGGGAAACCACGACAAAGTCCGCGAGCTGGATCGCAGAGTCGCCGCTCGGCTTGGATTCCAGGAGACATTTCCGGTCACCGGCCAGACGTACACGCGGAAAGCCGACAGTGCGGTCCTGGATGCGCTCAGCGGGATTGCCCAGTCGGCAGCGAAGCT
>DATADG010000068.1:0-1935 GCA_036258655.1 Gemmatimonadales bacterium
TTTTGACTCGCGCCAGCTCACGCCAGCGGACCGCTTCGGCAACGGGCGGCACCAGCGCCTGAACTACTCGACGATCGTGAAGATCTCACGGTGCCCGGACTCGGCGAGGGGGACGAATTTCTGGTACCACCGTTTCCATTCATTGGCCGCCAGCGCGGTCCGCTCCACCCGCTCGTACTCCGCCAGGTTGTCGTACGTACTCTCGAGGATGAGCGTGTAATACGAGGGACCCACAAGGTCCGTCAGGATCCGCACAGGACCGCTGAATCCAGCTCGCCGCCAGACCTCCATCCCCTCCTTGGAGACCGCCACCGCCTCCCTTGCCTTTCCGAATTTGAGCCGAAACACATCGCGAACGAGAATCATGATCGCTCCTCGACAAAGCTTCGACCGCTGCGATCTAGTGCGCCGGCTTGACCGGCACCATGATGTGCGCCCACGGCGTGCCATTGAACATGACGTACGGCCCGCCGCTCTTGGGGTCTCTGGGGATGCCCGCGAGCTGGTTCGCGTCAGGCACCACGATCATGATGTGCGGCCCCGTCTTGTGCCACTGATTATCGGGTGTGGGCTTGGTTGCGAAGGGATCTGTGTTGCTCCCCTCCGCGTTGGTGCTGAGCATGTAGCCGATACCTGCCCGCTTGGCCTCGATTGGCCGCTTGTTCATGACCGCGACGATGGCCTTCTGCCACTCCGGGTCGAGGCACATGGGGTCATTGCCGCGCGTATTGGGGTCGTCCGGCAGACACACCCAGTCGCTGCTGCCTTGGCGCAGCAGCTGCAGCTCGCCGCCTTCCTTGGCTGGCCAGTCCTTGATCGTCGCCTCTTGGGCGATCGCGGCTGGCGCGGCGGTCATGGCGTTGGCGATCTTTTCCGCCTTCGTCTTCGGAGAGGCCTGCGTCCAGGCCAGCGACGGCTGGGCGCTGAGCAGGACCAAACTGAGGGCACCGCATGAGAGTGAGATACGCCACATAGGAACCTCCGACAAAGGAAAAGCGTCACTTCCTTGCCCCTCCCATCTCATGGTCTCTGTCCGCTCGACTTCGTTACAGGTCGCGTGGGCGAGGCCCTGGACGGGGCCGCCCGGTGCGACGCAACTTGGTGTGGGGTGATACGGCCTAGTGCAGAGGCAGCCCTGTCCCATTCTGACCGGTGACTGGGTACACGATGGGCCGGCAGCCTGAGGAGGTGTCGAGGGCGGCCTCCCCAGAGGACCACCGCCTGCTCGACCGGCTGCGCAGCGGCGATGAGGCGGCGTTTACGACACTCGTGGAGCGCTACGGGCCCGCGATGCTCCGCTTCGCGCGCCTGTACGTCGCGGATGCGGCGATCGCCGAGGACGCCGTCCAGGACACGTGGATGGGGGTGCTGCGCGGACTCGACCGGTTCGAGGCGCGCGCCTCGCTCCGGACCTGGATCTTCCACATTCTCCTGAACCGGTTGAAGACTCGTCTCAAGCGGGAGGGACGCTTCGTGCCGTTTTCGCGGCTCTTCGATCCAGCGACCGCGACGCCCGAGCCCGCCGTCGAGCCGGAGCGCTTCCTCGATGGGGACCACCCCCGTTGGCCGTACCACTGGAAGACGCCGCCGGAGAGCTGGGGCGAGTCGCCGGAGGAGCGGGTTCTGTCGCAGGAGACGCGTGCATGCATCGAGCGCGCCGTTGCCGCCCTGCCGCCGGCTCAGCGGGAGGTGATCACGCTGCGTGACATCGAGGGATGGAGGGCGGAGGAGGTGTGTAATCTTCTGGGGATCACGGAGTCCAACCAGAGGGTGCTGCTTCACCGCGCCCGCTCCAAAGTGAGGCGGGCGCTCGAGGACTACTTTGCGCATGGGTAAGGGCACGATGCCGCCTGCCGACGACCTGGCCTGCCGGGAATTCGTCGAGCTGGTGACCGAGTACCTGGAAGGGGCTCTGGCGGCGGACGTTCGCGCCCG
>DATADG010000069.1:0-23343 GCA_036258655.1 Gemmatimonadales bacterium
CTCGGCCCTGTCCTCTCTCCCATGCATCTCCTGCGCTTCACTCCTCACATTCGTACCTCTTACTGCTCACCTCTTTCAATTCAATTTCCAGCTCATATATGGATCACTTCGCCCACCGAGTCCAACGCCGCCTCAGCAATCGCCTCCGACAGCGTCGGATGTGCATGGATGGCCAGATCTACTTCCTCAACGGTGTACTCGTTCTGCCGTGCCACGGCAAGCTCGTGGATTATCTCGGAGGCATGACTACCCACGATATGAGCGCCGAGGATCTCACCGTACTTCTTATCCCGAATGATCTTTACGAATCCTTCTGTCTCACCTGCAGTTCGGGCGCGCCCGTTGGCACTGAAGGGGAACCGCCCCACTTGATATTCCAGCTTGCGCTCTTTGGCTTGCTCTTCCGTCACTCCGATGCTGGCGACCTCGGGGTGACAGTAGGTGACGCTTGGGACGTTATCGTATTTGATCGGCTGCGGATGATGCCCCGCAATACGCTCTGCTACGACTACCCCTTCCCGGCTTCCCTTGTGTGCCAGCATCGGAGGCCCGGCAACATCACCGATGGCATAGATCCCGGAAGCCGTGGTCTCCAGCGTCTCTGGATTTACCTTTATGAACCCACGATCAGTGAGCTGCACACCAGCTTCCTTGAGACCGAGTTCTTCGGTATTGACCGCGCGTCCCGCCGCCATCAAGACTTTTTCGGCTTCGAGTGATTCGGTCTTCCCATTGTTATCAATCTCCAGCGCGACCTTGTCCTTCTGCACCTTTGCTTGCCTGACCTTCACTCCTGCCAGGACGGATATCCCCCGTTTCTTGTAGCTCTTGGTCAGCACATCCGACGCTTCGGCATCCTCGATCGGGAGAATTCGCGGCAGCACCTCGATGAGAGTGACCTTGCTGCCAAACGCATTGAAGATGTCTGCGAACTCACAACCAACTGCTCCGGCGCCGATGATGGCCAGGGTGGCGGGGGGTTTCTCCAGGAAGAGTGCCTCGTCGGAGCTGATGACCGTATTTTTGTTGATCTCGAGCCCGATCTGGGGGATTCCTTTCACTCGTGAGCCGGTGGCAATCACAAGCGCTTTGCGAGCCTGATGCTCGTCGTTGCCGACCTTCACCGTACGGTTCCGCCCCAGCACACCGTTACCCTTGATCACTGTGATCTTGTGCTTCTTCATCAGGAACTCGACACCTTTCGAGTTCTGTTCCGACACCTTTCGGGAGCGGCGCATGGCTATACCGTAGTCGGTCTTGACCGTTCCGACCTCGATTCCCAGATCCCTGGCATCATGGCTGACTACGTTTGCGATCCACGCGCTGTGGAGGAGTGCTTTGGTGGGAATGCACCCGATGTTGACACAGACCCCGCCGAGCTTGTCCCGCTCAACCACCGCAGTCGCAAGCCCGAGCTGGGCAGCGCGAATGGCGCACACATACCCGGCAGGGCCTCCGCCCACCACGATCACGTCGAACGCGTTTGCCACGTGGTCCTCATGTGTTAGAAAAGCGTGAACGGTGAACAGTGAACAGTAAACGGGTTGGCAAGGGAGAGCCCGTTCACCGTTTACGGTGCACTATTCACGCTTTACCAAACAAGCGCCAACGGATTTTCCAGCATGCCTTTGAGGGTCTTCAGGAACTGCGCTCCGGTCGCACCGTCAATGATTCGATGGTCGCACGACATGGTCAGGCGCAGCCGTCGCCGCAGGACGATTTCACCGTCGACTGCGACGGGCTTCTGAGTCATCCGGCCGACGGCCAGAATACCGGCTTCAGGCGGATTGATCACGGCCGTGAACTCGTCAATGTCCAGCATGCCGAGATTGGAGACCGAGAACGTTCCACCGGTGTACTCCTCGGGCTTCAGCCGCCTCTCGCGAGCGCGGGTGGCGAGGTCCTGAGATTCGGCGGCAATCTCGCGCAGCGTCTTCTGGTCCGTGTGCCTGATAACGGGAGTGATCAGCCCTTCTTCGATCGCTACCGCCATGCTGACGTGCACCTCGTTCCAGTACCGGATGTGATCATCCTGCCACCAGGCGTTGCAGGCGGGATGCTGCCGCAATGCCATCGCGGTCGCCTTGAGAATGATGTCATTGAACGACACACTCGGTTCCTGCCCTGCTGCCCCGCTGCCCCGCTGCCCCGCCGCGCGCAACGCCTCCCGGGCCTCCCATACTCGCTCCATGTCTACTTCAGTGGTCAGATAAAACGTGGGAATTGGACCGAGGGACTGGGTCAGGCGACGAGCGATCGTTTTTCGGATCTGCGAAAGTGGGACGTCGGTATACGGGGACTCGGCAGCCGGGAGGCTGGGGCGGCGGGGCAGTGGGGTAGCGGGGGTTTCCAGCGCGGGGGCCCGCGCGGCGGCGCTCTCCAGGTCGCGGGCGACGATGCGGCCTTCTGGGCCGGAGCCGGCCACGCTGCCGAGATCCAGACCACGCTCGGCGGCAATGCGGCGGGCCAGTGGTGAGGCCTTGATCCGCCCTGACTCAGCACGGGGTCGACTCGTCGGTGCATCACGCTGAGTGGGTTCGGTTCGCGCAATCCCGGTGGTGCTCTCGTCGGTGCTCTCGTCGGCGGCGTGGGCCGGCGGTGCTGGAGGCATCGACGTAGGTTGATTGCGGCTGGGCGCAGGCTGTGTTTCCTGAGATTCACGCCGCGCACGCGGCTGTGCCGCTTTCCCACTGCCCCGTTTTTCGGCTGCTCCGCTGTCCCGCTTACCATCCGCCCCACCATCTTCACCGGGCTCGCCGATCACCGCGACCGGTTCAGCAACAGGAACCGTGGCTCCAGCTTCGACGATGTGCTTGAGCAGGGTCCCTCCAGCCCGGGCAACAAGCTCCATCACAGCCTTGTCGGTCTCGACCTCGGCGAGCACGTCGCCCACTGCGACCGTCTCACCTTCCTGCTTCTTCCATTCGACCAGGCGCCCTTCCTCCATCGTGGGAGAGAGGGCTTCCATGACGACCTTTGTTGCCATGATGTATTCCGTTTAGTGTCGCAGTCGAGCCTCGCGAGTAGCAATTCGCGAGCACGGGCAGGCAACGGCGCGTGACTCGTGTTTCGAGACTCGCGGCTTACTCCCGATACAACACCTGATTCACCGCCGAGATCACCTTTGCGGGATCGGCCTTAGCCGCTCGCTCCAACTGTTTGTTGTAGGGCATGGGCACATCGGCACCCGTCACGCGGACCACCGGCGCATCCAGCTCATCGAAGACTTCCCGCTGGATCAGATCGACAACCTGCGCTCCCACACCGGCGAAGGACCAGCCTTCTTCGACGACGACACACCGGTGCGTCTTGGCGACTGACGTCAGCACGGCATCACTGTCGAGCGGGCGGATGGTCCGGAGATCGACTACTTCCGCGTTGATGCCATCGCCTGCAAGCTGGTCTGCCGCCTTGAGCGACACACTGACGGTCTTCGAATGACACACGAGCGTAACGTCAGCCCCCTCACGCTTGGTGTCTGCCTGGCCGAGGGGGACAATATGCTCACCCTCGGGCACCTCACCCTTGGTGTTGTACAGCATCTCACCTTCGATGAAGATCACCGGATCATCGTCTCTGATGGCGCTCTTCAGCAGGCCTTTCGCGTCGGCAGGGGTGGCCGGCATGACGACCTTGAGGCCCGGGATATGGGCATACCAGCTCTCGAACGCCTGCGAGTGCTGCGCCGCGAGCTGCAGCGCTGCCCCTCCGGGACCACGGAAGACCGCTGGGACACCCACCTGGCCGTTAGACATGTAGCGCATCTTTGCAGCTGAGTTTACCAGCTGGTCTACCGCAAGCAGGGCGAAGTTCCAGGTCATGAACTCGATCACCGGACGCAGGCCGACCATGGCGGCCCCGACACCCACGCCGGCGAAGCCCAGCTCGGTGATCGGAGTGTCCACTACCCGCATGGCCCCGAACTCGTCGAGCAAACCTCGGCTCACCTTGTAGGCGCCCTGATAGACCCCGACCTCCTCACCCATAAGGAAGACCGAGTCGTCACGCTGCATCTCCTCCCGGAGCGCCTGGTTCAGTGCGTCTCTGTACGTCAGTGTAGGCATAGACACTGAAGAGCGTGAAAAGTCAGCAGTAAACTGCGAACGGAACGCACCACCTCCCGCGTACTGTTCACCGTTTACCGTTCACGCGTTCATCCTCCGCGTAGACATCGGTGTACAGCTCTTCTGGCTCAGGATCAGGCGCCTGGTCCGCGAACTGGTAGGCATCCTCCACCTCTTCCAGCACCTCCTTGTCCAATCCACGCACTGCATCCTCATCCATGAGTCCGTCGGCGATCAGCCGCTGAGACCACACCGCAATCGGATCCCGCTTCCGCTGATCTTCAACTTCTTCCCTGGTGCGGTAGTGGCCATGAATCGGATCGGACATGGAATGACCCATGAAGCGATAGGTGCGGACTTCCAGCAGGGTGGGCAGCTTGTCTTTGCGGGCCCGCTGTACCGCGCGCTCCATGGCAGCGTACATGGTCAGCACCTCCTGCCCGTCGACCACCTCGTTGGCCATGTCGTAGGAGCAGGCGCGCTCCGAAATGTCGTAAAGCGCACTGGCACGCTCGAGCGCAGTACCCATCCCGTACCGGTTGTTCTCACACAGGTAGATGGCGGGGAGTTTCCAGAGAGCGGCCATGTTCAGTGCCTCGTGAAAGGCGCCGTTATTCACTGCTGCCTCTCCGAAGTAGCATACGGCCACCTGAGAGGTGTTGCGGTACTTGGCCGCAAACGCCATTCCCGTGGCGATGGGAATATGCGCTCCGACGATTGCGTGACCTCCCAGGAAGCCGAGCGAGGCGTCGAAGAGGTGCATCGAGCCGCCCTTTCCACCGGAACAACCTGCAGCCTTACCGAAAAGCTCGGCCATGACCGCACGAGCCGAAATGCCGCGCGCCAGAGCATGCCCGTGCTCGCGGTAGGAGCACGTGATGTAATCGTCCGGGCCGAGCGCGGCCAGGCTCCCCACCGCGACTGCCTCCTGCCCGATATAGAGATGACAGAAGCCGCCGATCTTACCCAAACTGTACGCTTCGCCGGCTTTTTCTTCGAAGCGGCGGATCAGCAGCATCTGCCTCAGCCAGCTGCGGTACTCGTCCGCGCGTGCCGGGTCCAGGCCCTTGGTTTTTGCCTTTGGGCGGGCGGCAGTCGATTCAGCCATTGGTGCTGCTCCGGCCGGTGGCGGGGAGATCCGTCGATGTTCCCTCGCAACGTTCGGGGTTCGTCTCGGGACGCGAGCCTGCGGCTCGCGCCTGCTCCCAGGCGTGGTACGAAGACCTCGTGAGCGGGCTCGACTCCACGTGAGAGAACCCGAGCGAAAATCCGATTTCCTTGAGCTCGGCAAACTCGGCGGGAGTGTAGTAGCGCGCCACCGGCATGTGAGCGGCAGTGGGCCGGAGATACTG
Source organism: Gemmatimonadales bacterium (assembly GCA_036258655.1). Lineage (GTDB taxonomy): Bacteria > Gemmatimonadota > Gemmatimonadetes > Gemmatimonadales > GWC2-71-9 > CAVVWJ01. The sequence continues at coordinate 5,417 of DATADG010000069.1, forward strand.
GCCCAGGGTCAGAATGTTCACGTCACTAGACCGGAGATCGCGCATACAGGTGATCACCTCATCCCACTCCTCACCCATGCCGAGGATCACGCCCGATTTCGTAAGTCCGCTCGGCGCCATGCGACGGGCTCGCGCCAACAGCTCGAGCGCACGAGGATAGCGTCCGCCGGGACGGGCCAACCGGTACAGGCGCTCGGCGGTCTCCAGGTTGTGGTTGAGGATGTCGGGCTGAGCCTCCATAACGATCGCCAGTGCACGTTCGGAGCCCTTGAAATCCGGAATGAGGACTTCGACCGAGGTTTCTGGAAGACGTCGACGGATTTCGGTGATGCAGCCGGCGAACGCCTCGGCACCGCCGTTCGGTAGGTCGTCGCGATCGACCGACGTGATCACCACATGCTGAAGACCCATGCGCGCCACGGCCTCTGCCAGGCGGACAGGTTCGAGCGGATCAAAGGCTTTGGGGGTTCCGTGGGAGACAGCGCAGTAGGTGCAGTTGCGGGTACAGACGTCACCCAGAATCATGAAAGTGGCGGCCTTGTGCTCCCAACACTCCCCTACGTTGGGACACCGCGCCTCTTCGCACACCGTGTGGAGCCCGAGCTCCCGCATCAGACCCTTGATGTGCGTGTAGTTGGGCCCGCCCGGCGCCCTCACCTTGAGCCAGCTCGGTTTGCGAACCGGGGCGAGTGGTTTCGTCGAGCGATCCAAGATGTCCGCAGGAAACCGAGTCAGCTGAACCAGCGGTACGGCCACGCATGCTCCTTAGTTGAAAACCTTCGCGTGGAAGCTAGCAGGACCGTGTAGTGGCAGCTACCCGCGGCAACGCTCTATTAACTGTTGCCTGGCGTTCCTGACTTCCTCCGACGCGCGCTCTTCCACTTCGGTCGGTCCTCGCTGCGTGGTGTACTCGGCGAATGTGTGTCCCCGGACCGAGAGACTGGTCTGCCCATCGGCTTCGGGAGACACGTCGACCTCGAGCCGCTCGAGCATTCGGCGGAACTGGGTGTCCGGCCGCCGGCTGTTCATGTTGATCTTGGTTCCGGTGATGCGAAGCTCATCCACGTCGATCGTGCTCTGCTTATAGCCCAGCGCGGCGAGCTGCTGCCTGACGCACTGAAAGGTCTCGTCCGGCGCGGCCGACGTGCGAATGGTCACCGGCTCCGAGTAACGCTGGGCGCAGGCGCTGACGAGAAAACATCCGAGTACCAGGCGGTAGTGCATCAACGGCTCCCGAAAGGGTGGCGTAATGTAACGTGATTGGCGTGATCGAATGAAAAAAAAGCGGCCCGAACATCGGGCCGCCTGTGGGGTGTGCCGTCTGGTTTAGAAGAAGAGCATCAAGCCGAACGTCGGCGCGAACATGCTGTTCTTCTCGGTGTCGGCCTCGGATTCCTTGGTCCAGGCGTAGTTACCTTCACCCACTATCTTGAGCGACTTTGTGGCCTGGTAGTAGATGCCACCCGAGATGAGGGTGTTCTCGGTCTTGAAGTCGGTCTCGGCATCGGTCGACTGCAAGAAGCTCGACCCGTAGCTCCCCGCTACGGTCACCTTGCTGTTGGCTGGGGTAAACGTCACCTGCCCGATGAAGCCGTAGGAATCGCGGAGCTCACCGTCGCCTCCCACGCCGAGACCGCCGACCGCGCCACCACCACCCACGCCATTGAATTGGAGCGTGGTGCCGATGCCCTTACCCCAATATCCGGAACCGGTCAGGGAGAAGGTGGACCGGCCAAACCTGAAGCCGCCTCCGGCTCCAACCGCGGTCTTGGATTCATCCAGCAACGGGTCTTCGGCATTCTGCACGGTCCCGTTCACCCAGAGGGTTATATCTCCCGTCTTGAAGGTGCCCTCCGCTTCCAGACGCGGAAGCTGGGTCTCACTGTAGACGGTGCCGGCATCCCCGCCCAGGCCGGCTGGCTGGAAGAGCCCGATCGAGAGCTGTCCAGGACGCCCGGCAGGCGTGGAGTAGGTCAGTTGAGCGACGAAGTTCGGATAGATGTACCCGAATCCAATTCGGCCCAGGGTCGTGCCGCCCCCATTGATTCCGGGCGTGGCGCCGATGCCGAACAAGGTCTGGTCGGTCAGGATGTTCTGCCGGTTAAAGAGGCCGATCTCGCGGCCGGCGAGGATCTGACCCCAGGTCCCACCGAACGTCAGGTACACCTGACGCATATCGATTGCGGCACCGAAGCAGTCGTGCACGTTGGCTCCTGTGGCGTCCGGGCCGCACTGAATCTGGGGCGCGAAGCCGAAGTGCACCCCAAGATCCGTATTCCCTTCCTTGCCCTTAGCGTCGAACACGGCAAATGCCGGGAGCAGGCCGGTCCGGAGATTGAAGCCTTTTCCGCCGATGCCGATCAGCCCGCCGGGCGTGGCATCGAGTAATGTGCCGCCTTCCTCATCGTTCGACTGGTAGATGGCGAACGCGTTGACGTTGCCGGAGAAGGTGAAAGCCCAGCCGTTGGTCATCTGCATCGTGAGCTGTGCCTCGGCGCCGCTCACCGCTCCCACCGCCAAACCCACACACAACATTGCGACTCGCTTCATAGGTGCGTCTCCCTCAATGGTAAGGATGACCGCCGACGACCGCCTTACTTCGGAATGAAACCGTGCCCAGCGCCTGGGCGCTCATGGCGCCGAATCAGATATGCGACGACCTAGCGTCGTATTCACCTCCAGGAAAGCGTACCACGTGGGTAGGGGGAGGTGGTTCTTCCACCAGTAATAGTCGCTCACACGACTGAGATACACGTTGGATGCATAGGGAAAACGCAACCGCCCGCTCCGCTTCAGTTGATCGAGCGCCGACTTGATACCGGAGGTATCCCGAGCCTCGTTGGCGGCCTGGCTCAGCGCAGCCCCTGCCAGAAACCCGTCAACGTATGCCATCCGAGCGTTCGGGTCCATTCGTTGCCACGCTTTACCATCGACAGTCAGCCAATGTGGGACGGCCTCTTGCGAGCTCCGGCTGCTCCAGCCCAGGACTCCGCCGATGGTCAAGGCCATCCAGCACCAGCGTGTGAGGAACATAGAGTCGGATCAACCAGCCGGCCGCAATCGGGGATGCGGCCGGCTGCTGGACGTTTCTCTACTGACTGGGCGCGCTGCGCTTCGGGAGTCCGAAGACCAGTATCGCGTCGCCCAGTGGATAGCTCAGTTGAAAGTTGCCGCCGCACGCAACTGCGACAAACTGCTCGCCGGCATGGGTGAATGACATGGGGGCCGAGTTACAGCCGGCGCCTCCATTGAACTGCCATAGCAGCTTGCCGCTCTTCGAATCGTACGCATTGAAGTTGCCGTTCCCCTCACCGGTGAAGGTGAGGCCGCCGGCCGTCGAGAGGGCCCCGCCCATCATCGGCTGCGGCACCTTGTTTTGCCAGGCGATCTTGCCGGTCCGAAGATCGATGGCGGAGAAGAGCCCGTACTGCTCTTCGCCCGGAATTGCAACGAACGCCGACCCGAGCCAAAGCTTGCCTTTTTCCCAGGGTGCGCTGTGGGTGATGTAGTTCATCGGCTGGTGCAGCCCGGCCACATAGGCATAGCCAAGGTTGGGATCGACCGAGATCGGCGACCATTCGGCGCCCCCATTGGCGCCTGGCAGCATCCGGGTGCCCTTCTCCGTCGGCAAGGCAAAGATGTTCTCGTGCGGCACAAAGTTGACGCTCTTGCGAATCAACTTGCCCGTCCCGGCGTCGAGTACGTACAGCCATCCGGTTTTGCCGGCGTGTGCCACGACTTTGCGTCCACCGAGGGTGAGCACAACCGGCGGTGAAACGGCATCCAGATCCCAGACATCGTGAGGAACGGTCTGGTAGTACCACTTGGTCTTGCCGTTGGTGGCGTCAATTGCAACGACGGCATCGGTGTAGAGGTTGTCACCTGGTCGAATACTCCCGTCCAGGTCCGGAGAGGGATTACCAACGGTCACGAACAACGAGTTGGACTCCTTGTCATAGGCCGGGGTCATCCATACGCCACCCCCACCGCGTTCCCAGGCGTCCGCGTACTTGGCGCTATCGGCTTTTTCCCTGGCAATATTGCGGTTCAGGCTGGTCTCTTCTGCGGTCTCGTCCCAGGTGCCCCACCAGCCGTTCGGCGCCTTCTCATCGTATGTCGGGTGACCTCTGGGGGCGGGAATCGAGTACCAGCGCCATGCCTGTTCGCCGTTCGCGGCGTTATAGGCCGTGACATGCCCCCGGATCCCGTACTCGCCGCCGGAGACGCCCACGATCACATTGTTCCCGACGACGAGAGGCGCGTGGGTAATGCTGTAGCCGAAAGTGGGATCGGCGACCTCCTTCTCCCACGCCACCTTCCCGGACTTGGCGTCCAGTGCAACCAGACGGGCATCCAGGGTTCCCATGATGACATGGGGACCGTGCAGCGCCACTCCACGGTTGTTGGGGCCGCAACAATAGATGGTGGTGCCGAGCTTGTGCTCGTACCGCCAGAGCTCCTTGTGCGTCTTCAGATCGTACGCCATGGCAGTATTGTATGGTGTCGTCACATACATCACGCCCTTGGTCACGATGGGAGTATTCTCGAAGGATCCGAGTTTGGCGATACCAGTCTGAAAGATCATCCGCGGCACTAGTTGGGCCACGTTGCCGGTGTTGATCGACTTCAGTGTGGAGTACCGCTGGTTCCAATCATTGCCACCGTACGTGGTCCACTCGCCGCCCGCGCCTTGGGCAGCGAGTGGGCTGGCAAGCGCGACGAGCATCGGGGCCGCCCACCAGTGAAAACGGATCCTCATGGCATTGCTCCTCAGGGGCTAGGTGTGATGCGCGGCCGTGTCGCCAGGCGGCAGGCCGGGGCCGAAGTGGTAACCGATGGCCCGGCTCGGTAGTCGAATGAACCTTCCAGAGTGCGTGATCATGAAAGCGGCGCGGCAGCCGCGAAGGAATGCCCGACGCCAGAGCGCCGATGAGTTCCGGGGCTGTAAGTGTTGACCGGGTTACAATCTGGCTCGCTTGCCGACGGCGTCAAGACCCGAACTCTCCAGCGCGATGGCGCGCTGACGTGGATATTATTGCAAGTTTATCAGGTGCAACGGGTTGCACTCAGGTCACCGAGCGACGCTCAGCAGCACACTTGCATTGCGGTGCGGAGCGTGATTCTGCCGCCGGGAGCGCAAGTATATCCATACTCGATAGATTTTATGCAGCGTCACTTCAGCACCCGGTGTGTTACCTTAGGACATGCTTCGACTTCTTTGCTTCAGTGGGTTCATCGCAGCGGTAGCACTTGTGCCTGCCTGCCGCGCCAGCAATGCATCCGGCTCGGCTGGCAGCGAGACCGCACCAGACAGCACTGCGCCAGATACTCGACCCGCTGAGCAGCGGTCCGACTCCATCCCATGGTTAGTGTCGGACAGCAGTGCCAAGTCGGCTGAGCTCTCGATCGAGGTGACCAGACCGCGCGGAGCCGAGTCGGCTCTGCTCAATGGGTACCGTAGAGGAGAAGCCCGGCTCATCATCCCGCGGGGATGGACCGTGCGGTGGACCTGGCGCAACGCCGATTCAACCGGGCGGCATAGTCTGGTGGTCATGGCCGAGCGCGAAAAAGTCCCGCTGGAGGGTGGCCGGCCGGCTTTCAGCAATGCCATGACGAGGATGGTTACTGAAGGTCTCCAGCCGGGCCAAACCGATCAGACCACCTTCGAGGCGGAGGAAGCAGGGTGGTTCTGGTTTCTGTGCGGGGTGCCCAGCCATGCGCTCGAGGGTGAATGGCTGGAGCTGAGGGTCGATCCGGAGGCGACGACCGCGGAAGTGAAAGTGAAAGTGAAGAGTGAAGCGTGAACAGTGAAAAGTGAACAGTAAAAAAGTGAACGGTCGTAGCAAACAGGAGTACGTCAGTCCCATTTACCGTTCACTGTTTCCGCCTTCTCGTAGTAGCTTCTCGATTTCCCGCTCGAAGTCTCGGACCATCTGCCGATGCTGTGGGCCCGTCGCAAGCCCGTGGAAGCCCGCATGAACCCGCCGCACCCTTCCGTCGCGCCCCAAGAAGATGGTGGTAGGAAACGCGGTTAATTCCTGAAGCTGGGGCAGGGCGTCGGCCATCGATTCGGTATCACTGGTGCCGGCGAGGAGCAGGGGGAAGGGGATCCTGAATTTGTCCCGATAGCGTCGAACCTGCCGCGCGTCCACCGCGGTGTCGCCCGTTGCCTCGAACGCGAGCCCTACTACCTCCAGTCCCCTCGAGTGATAGCGCCGATAAAGCCGGAGTAGCTCCGGCGTCGCATCGTGGCAGGTGGGGCACCAGGTACCAAACACCTCCAGCAACACAACCTTTCCCTTGAAGCGAGGGTCATCATGTCGAACCATCTGACCCTGAAGATCGGGAAAGGCAAACCGCAGCGGCTCGGTAGTGTCCGCTTGCGTGATCTCAGCCGGCGAGCGTAGATGGCGCTTGCCGCTGCTGCGGATGGCTTCCCATTGGGTCTGGCTTCGAAGTCCGGCGTGGAACGTACCCCGCAGGGTATCTCCTTTGAGCTTGCCGGTAAGCAGGTAGACAAACGAACCATCAAACAAGCCGATTGCGAAGCTGTCAGCCCTGACCTCGCCCATGAAGGGGCCGTAATCCGCCGTACTGGAGATGATGGTTCCTTCGAAGCCGCGCTGACCGTTCCGAAACTCGAATACCCGAGGGCTCGTGCCACCCTCCTGGAAATACGTCACATCCCAGCGCCCCAGGAGCGCACGCGGTCCCCGAGCCCGGTGCCGAGCCCCTTTCGCTGCCCGAAAAGGAATCGTGCGAGGGCCGTTGCTTCCTACATTGTGGTAGTATCCTCTCAGTGAATCGCCCTGCAATGTCGCGGTGATGGTGGCATCGTAATCGTCCATCTCGAGCACCACAGTGTCCCCGGTGACCCGAACCGCCGAGAAGGCGCGCCAGCTCTGGGGCAGGTTGGATAGCTCACCCCGCCAGCCGGCGTCTGAATGAGAAATGGTCACCTCGAAGGGGAGCGCTCCACCGGCCAGGTCAAGGGCGGCCTGCCAGGTGCCTGCCAGCGGGTCCACGGTAGCCGGGCTTGCTGCTTGCAGCAGGAGGAGAAGCTTCATTTTCCCTTCGTACTGGCTGGAGAAATCTCCAAACCACCACCTGTGTAGCGCTCTCCTGCTCTCACCTCCATGGGAAGCGCGTTTCCCGGCCAGGGGATTGGACAAGCATAGCTGGTGCTATAGGCACAGAACGGATTGCGAGCCCGGTTGAAGTCGAGGCGGTAGCGCGCCCCGCCAACAGGAACCAGGCTCACAAATCTACCGGCGGGATAACTGCCGCTTCCGTTCGTCCTGTCGCTAAAGAAGATCTCCAGCTCCCACTCCTCCTCCCTCGCACCGGGCAGTCGGCGAACGAGAAGCTCGGTCCCGCCATTGAGTGGAATCTCGAGCCGTCCTGCCTCCTGTCCTTGCCGCACAAGACCGTCAGGACCCAGTAAGCGGATGCTCGCTGATTTCTCCGGCGGCCTGAGGTTTCCAACGAAGACCAGGGCAGAGTCGTAGGGGTAGTAACCAGGCGGCTTTTTTCCGGAGGGGCCACCATAAACCGTGAGTACGCTTCCCATCTCGGAATCGGCGAGCGTGAGTGTGTAGGTCCCGACCTTGACAGGACGGGCGTGCCTCAGGCGGCGCTTGCCTGACGGCGATTCCAGGAGAAAGGAGCTTCCCTGCTTGCTGATCCGGTGCTCCGGGAGGTTCGGGAGCGGTACATCGGCATCTGGTGGCCCCAGGCGCATTCCATCAGTTGCTGGAAGCTGTGCCATAGCCCTGAGTGGCGACACCTCCGATGTCTCGAGCCACCGCTGAAACTCCATTCGTTCTCGAGCGAGGTCTGGCGGCGTCTGTGCCAATGCGCCGGAGCCGCCCAGCCAAAGACAACATACGATCCAAAGGACTCGCATCACTGCGCCACCGCAGTATCAAAACGATCAGGTGCGAATTGGTTCATGTTATGGGTTGGTTCCCTTCCATCCAGCAGCTGCGTCAGGAGAACCCCCGTCATAGCTGCGAGAAGAATACCGTTTCTGCCATGCCCCGTTGCATACCACAGTCCCTCCAGGACGGGCTCTTCTCCAATGATCGGAAGACCATCTGGGGTTACCGGTCTCAGCCCCGCCCAGCTGCGGCGAACTTTGGCCCGCATCAGGGCTGGGCATAGAGCTACTGCAACAGAAAGTATCCGGGTTAAGCCGGCCTGTGTGACCTCAGGGCGATACCCCACGTATTCCATAGTAGACCCGAGGATAGCTTCCGTGCCCCGAGCTAGGAGATAGCAATCTTTATGGTAGAGGATGGCGCGCTCGACTCCCGCCGGCCATGGCAGAGCCATCATCTGACCGCGCACCGGTTGCACCGGTAAGGATCTCGGTATACCGGCTATGTGAGACGACCACGCTCCTGCCGCGATTACGATCTGAGGAGCGGAATAATCACTCCGCTCGGCATCCACCCCTACAACCCGGCCCCCCTGCTTTCGGAGGGCCCGTACTCTGTCCGTGACAATCGTGGCTCCCAGCCGCTCAGCATCCGCCACCAGCGCCTGAACCAGACGGCTGGGGTCGAGAGCTCCATCCTCAGGTGCCCACAGCGCCCCGAGCGCGGGTCCGGTCCAGGGCCACCGGCTTCGCAACTCTGCAGCGTCGATCCACTCGACCGTGTAACCCTGCGCCCGCTGCCAGGCTACTTGCGACTGAAGCGAGGCGATTTCGCCCTGATCGGTCGCGATTCGGGCGATCCCCTCGCGCCAGAGACCAATGTCGATTCCAGTGGTCATCTGGAGGGCTGGACCCAGCCGATCGTAGAGATCGCGTGCGCCCAGACCGAGCTCCACCAGCGGGCTGTCGCCGTCAGCCTCGATTTGCGGGGCCAGCAGGCCTGCAGCCGCGCGCCATGCTTGGCCCTTGTCCCCGCCCTCTTCAACCACGAGCACCTTCCGACCGGAGAGTGCAAGCTCCCGGGCGCAGGCGGAGCCGATGGCGCCTCCACCGATCACCACGACGTCGAAATTGGTCATCATGATCCTATGAAACTATTTGAAACGTCGTGCGTATACTGCGGGTGGCCCGTAAAGAGAGGAAGCTTAGATGATCAGGAACCTGCTGGGATTCGCAATCTTCGCCATCCTGGCGATTTTCATGCTCAAAATCCTGTTCGGCCTCTTCGGTCTGATGATAGGATTAGTCGCAGCAGTGCTCTGGTTTGCTTTCCTGGGTTTCCTGATCTATCTGGTTCTGAAGATTCTGGCCCCAGACACCGCGGCCAGAGTACGGGAGATGATTGCGGGGAATTAGGCGTAGCCAATCTGAGGACTATGACGACTGACAGCTATCTCACCGTCGAACTATGCGCCTGTACGATCCACCAGCCTCGACGGCCTTGTGCCTGAGTGAGTACGAAGGATGCCCGGCCTAGCTGAAAACGGCTGGAGCGGTCGGATACCCAACGATATTCAACGTCACCCCAGCCGGTTCCTCCCCGGCTTTGTACTTGAGTACTCGTGATCGCGAGCTCACCCTGGTCAGCGACGCCGGCAAAACGGGGCGGCGCTCGCCGAAGTCGACCATCGGCCACAATGGTGACATGTGGGGCGTACAGCGTATCGGCAGCCTGCCCTCGGCCATCAGCCAGCAAGGCCTCTTCAATGACCCGGCTGATCTCCGGTTCATCTCCGCCGCCGGCGAGTGCCCGCGTCTCCGGTATCCGGCTCGAGGAGCATGCAGTGACGAACGCGAGGAGAGCAAGGAACGTCTCACGAAGCATCGAGCTTCTCCAAAACTCCCCACACGAGCAAGGGTAGTAGGAGCTCGTGATGCCCGGTCAGCAGGTATCCGGTTCCTCCGTTCCTGGTGGGACGCTGTACCACGTTCACCCGGGGCCGATAGTGTCGCTGCATGTCAAAGTCGGCGGCGGTGAAGTGCGTGGGGCGTCCTTGACCCAGGTTGCGCGCGACGCTCAAGGCCTTCAGGAACACCTCCGGCATAACGACGGCGCTTCCCCAATTCATCGCCACCCCGCCGTGATCGAGGTCGGGGAGAGATCCCGCCAGCCGCTGGAAGTCGCGCTGCCCGGTCGCACCCAGGGCGGCGCCATCCACCGATGGGTGCTGGTGAATGATCTCGGCGCCGATGGCAGGATGCACGGTGATTGGAACTCCACCGCGCAACGCGGCAAGCAGAATCGAGACTTCCGACCCGGGCAGCGGACCGCGCGAGGACAGCGCCCGAGCCAGTCCTTCGCCCAGTCCGAGATTGTCCCGAGCCGCCGAAGCGATTGCCGCATTCATTTCCGCTCCAGTTTCCTCCGCCATCCCGAAGCTGCCGTCGGTCAGACCACTCTCGACATCTTCGCTGGTCCCGCCGTACGCGGCGAGCTCGAAATCATGGATCGCCGCTGCGCCGTTCATTGCGACGTGGGTGACTACACCGCGATCCAGCCAGGCTCTGACCAGAGGGCCCAGTCCGACCTTCACCACGTGGCCCCCCAGGAGGAGTATCACACCTCGGCCCCTGTTTTTGGCGGTGGCCACTGCGTCGATGAGCTGACGAAGGTCGCGGGCGGCCAGAACGTCGGGGAGACTGGCGAGGAAGGCGGCAAAGCTCCGATCTGCGGCGGGAGCAGATGCGAGCAGACGAGGATCGACTTTGTTCCTGCGAACGGCGACCGGAACGGTGGTCACCCTGGTCAGGTCCGCCTCCCGGTAACCCACCCTAACGGCTCATCGCTGATACCGTGGCGCCGGGGAGGGTCATGTCTTCGAGGCGGAGGGTAATGGTCCCGAAAGGAAACTTGGTCCGAATCTGAACTGGAAGCCGCCGGGCATCGTCAGTTAACCAGATCCGGGTCTCGGAGCGCTTGGAGAAGAGTCCCTTGGTATCGATCGTCGGGTGAAGTACGAGACATTCGACCTTGCTCCCATCAGGGAGTTCCATCTTCTCTCGCTTGAGCACCTCGATGGTTACCGGGTTTTTATCCTTCCGGAAATAACGATCGTAGCTGTACTTCTCCCCGACTTTCAGCGGGGTCACCCGCACAAAGTAAAAGAAGGCGGCGTCATCCAGCGGGTCGTTGGGGGTCTCGTGAAGCGCGTCTTTGCCGCGCTCGCGATAGTAGCCCGAGTCGGGGAAGATCTCGAAGTGTCGCTTCGTTGTCTTCTCATTCTCGACGAAATCCTGTACAAACCTGCGGGAGTTGAGGTCTGAAGTGCCAATCCAGGATTCCAGAACGTCGTCCAGCGAATAAAACATCGTCTTGCCCCGCAGCCTGAAGCGAAGCCGAAAGCTTTCTACCCCCCGTACCGTATCGATTGCCGCGACTTCGAGCGTGCCAGACCCCAGCTTCAGCATTCCCAGCTTTGCGGAGTAGGACAGTTTTTCCCCAACCGCGAAGGGGTAAGTGGCCGGCGGTGACGCCGGGGACATGGACTGCACCGTGAGCGCGACGATCAGCCCTATCATATTCACGATGAAGCGACCTCCGCGCGTTCGGCCGGCACTCCCGGAACTCGTGACTCCACCCCCTGGGTCCAGCGAGGCAGCTGTCTCAGAGTGCCTCGGGACCGCCATACCCCTATGAGCGTATCCCAGCTACCCATTCTACTGGGACGCTGGCGCAGGTCCCGCCGCTCGACGGTAGCGATCGTTTCCACCCGTCGAGCATAACGTGCTGCCCGGTCGTATAGCTCTGCATTGGCCGCCCAGCCCTGTGAGCTGAGAAGGGGGGCTGGCCCGCTCCGGAATGCGTTGCGCAGCGACACCAGGCGAAAGATGGCAAAGCCGGAGACAACGTCGGATACCCCCGGGACCGAGACGACACCGCGGAGCAGCATTGGCGCAATCCGACGAACCATCCGACGGGTGCGAGAGGGCTCTCCTTCCAGTCTGGCTTCGGCGATCACGATGTCAGCACCACTCTCGATTCGCCGCACCAGATCTGGAATGAAGTGAGGACCATGGGCAAAGTCGGCGTGCATCAGGACGGCTGCATCGCGTTTCGGTCGGTCCGTTCGGTCGACCGCCTGCCGCAGCAACTCTTCAATACTGCCGGCGTAGCCGGCGCGCTCCCGGTGGCGGGTGACCGTCAAAGGAAGCACCCGGGTGTACCGTTCCAGCACTTCGGGTGTGCCATCATCCGACGCATCATCCAGCACCAGCAGCTGATATTCCCGGGGAAACCCCGCGAACACCTGACGCACTTTCCACAGAAGCAGCCCTATAGTAGGCGCTTCGTTGTAACTCGGTATGCAGATGTAAATCATGACCTATCAAGAGAATGAGCGCAGGAACGATAAACGGAGAGAACTTGCTCTGCCATGCCACTGGCGGAGTATCTCCCCAGCTCCTGTTTGGCTGCGACTGTGAGCTGCCGGCGGGGTCCTGGATCGCGAAGCACACGTTGAACCATGTTCGCCAAGGCTTCCGGATTCTGGGATTCCACCAGCACGCCACATCCCGAACCCAGAACCTCGGGCACCCCCCCGACATTGGTTGCCACCACGGGCACTCCCTGTGCCATTGCCGCAAGAGCCGAGGTGCCCAGAGCTTCGTGGGTCGAGCTCAGCACGAACACGTCTGCTCCAGCGAGCGCGCGGTGTGGATCATCTAGCTCGCCCATCAGATGGACCCGTTCACTGACACGGAGCTGCACGATCTCTCGCTGAAGCCGGGGCCGCTCAGGACCTTCGCCGATCAACACCCAGTGCAGCTCGGGCAAGTCCCGGACCAGCCTGGCGGCGGCTCGTATCGCCGTTAAATGATCCTTTTCAGGGGTCAGCGCGCCCAGCATGACCGCCAGCTGTCCTGTGCGGGGGAGACCCAGGCGTGTCCTCATATCCACGCTGTCAGCGGCAGTGGCCGGAGCGTCCACAGCAGACGGGATCACCACCACTCTGGCAGGATCTACCCCGTCCTGGACCAGCCGTTCGTATACTGCGCGAGAGATTGCGATGATCCGGCGAGCGCGATGCCAGAAGAAACGCCGTCGCAGAGGAAAGGTGACCCGCCTTGTGACGATGAGAGGAGCTCCTGTGAGCATGGACGCCACGCCGGCAAGGGTGAGGGCATGAGCGTCGTGGGCGTGCAGGAGAGCCGGACGACGAAGCTCGTTCAGGATTGGACCCAGAACCCTGGGATCCAATCCTATGGTCCAGGCCGCCTCATGTACCCTGGTGCCGCTGCTACGAAGCCGCCGGGCAAGCTCACTTCCCCGAGCAGTAACGACCACCTGGTTGATGCCTCTAGCTTCGAGCTCCCGGCCCAGCAGCCATACCTGGCGCTGGCCACCGCGCCATTCTCGTCCGGATGCGACGTGGACTATCCGTGGAGTCACGTGCCTGGCAGCACGTCCGCGGAAAGGGCTCGAGCCTCGCGCTGAGGGGCCGGTGACCCGGTCTCTCGCACCACGTCCGCGAGCAGTGTTCGGAGCTCGGACAGACTGAATGGCTTATGGAGATACGGCCGGTCGAGGGTCTCGAGGAATTCCAGGGTATCCCCTCGTACGGTATCCCCGGTGCTGAACACCAGTCGTGCCGCCATGGACGGATTCTGCCGGGACAGCTCCTCATAGAATTCCCGCCCGCCCAATCGCGGCATGCGAAGATCGGAGATGATGAGATCAAAATGTTCGCGAGTGGAGCGAAGCAGCGCCTCCTGACCATCGCTCGCCACGACCGGAATGTGACCCCATGCCTCCAGAGTGGCTCGCATGTAGTGCAGGATGTGAGGCTCGTCATCCACGACCAGCACACGCAATCTCCGGGTAGGGGCTCGGGTGCCGAGGTCTGCCGGAGGTGCTTCAGTGCGGGTGGACAGAGGCAGCTGAACGGTAAAGGTTGAGCCGCGGCCTTCCTCCGTCGACAGCATGATCCGCCCGCCATGCTCTTTTACAATTCCTTGACTGATCGAGAGACCGAGACCGGTGCCCTCACCTTCGGCCTTGGTGGTGAAGAAGGGCTCGAATACTTGGGCCGCGAGTGCTTCGGACATTCCTGGGCCGTCATCGATGACGTCGATGGCCACCCCGTCCAGCCAGCGCCTGGCGCGAACCAGGATGTTGCCTGGCCGGCCCGTTGATGCGATCGCCTGGGCGGCGTTGTTGATCAAATTGACGAAGACCTGCTGAATCTGATTGGGATCGATGTCCGGCATGGGGAGGTCGGGCTCGATCTCGACCTGTGCCTCGACGCGCTGCGCCATGAGCTGATTCCTCAGAAGCACGAACGTAGCATCGAGGAGAGGCTTGAGCGCTGTCGGGCGGCGCTGGTGCTCCTGTTTACGGGCGAAGCCAAGCAGGTTCCGAACGATGCTGGAAGCGCGTTCCGCTTCTTCCCGCACCACGGTGAGCGGCTCACGAAGGCTGGGGGGGATGTTAGGTACTTCGGTCAGGAAGTCGGCAAACCCAACGACCGACGCCAGCGGATTGTTGAGGTCGTGCGCGATGCCGGCGATCAACTGTCCGATAGCGGACATTTTCTCCGACTGGATCAACTGGTCTTGCAACCGGCGGCGTTCCGTCTGATCATCGAAGAGGAGCACAACCGCAGACCTGTCCGTACTGCTAATTGGCACAGCGGTAACGGCATAGGTGCGCTCGCCGGTACGAAGTTCGACTTCCCGGCCCGCTCCTTGCTGATCCAAGGCACGCTGAAGCTCGGTGGCCCATTCGGGGGGTGCAAAGGCCTGCCACGGCCTGCCGATCAGGCTCGCAGGCGGGGCGTTCACCAGGTCGGCAAAGGCACGGTTGGCTCGCCGGATGGCGCCGCTTCGGTCGACGATACAGAGCGCCGGTGGGATCGCATCGACTACCTCCTGCCAGGTCCGCCTGCCATCGTCGTGCAGATCTATGAGACGGGCGCTCTCGAGGGCTATACTTGCCTGCGATACCAGCCCTTCGAGCAGGACCAGGTCAGCTGAGTTGTAGCGACCTGCCTCACCGCGCACTGCGATCGCCCCGGTTACTCTACTCTTGGCAATGAACGGTGCAATAAGCCAGCTCCCTGCCGTCAGTGAAGGTAGGGTAAGACCGGCATCCCGAAGCAGGGTCTCCAGGCCATCGTGGATCAGCATGGGACCCCGGCGACTCGCCAGTTCAAGCAGCGGTCGAGGGTTTGACCGGCCCGGTGGCCAGCCGAGAACGAAGTCGATGGTCTCGGCCTGCTGGAAAAGCGCCACCGCGATCTCGCTCGGAGTCAGGCTCTCCCGAACGTGGCGAACCAGCAGGTCGATCACGGATGCCCGGCGCAACGTTCCGGCTACTTCCTGTCCAAAGGCAGTGAGCCGCTGAACTAGATCGAGGCTGGATGTTGTGGAAGGCGACTCAGCAGGAGTCGCGGCATTTGTTGATGGAGGATTATTCATGATCCGTGCGAATACGCGGGGCCGCCTGACTGCGGCAGACCTGCAGCTGGTAATCCTGCTTTTGAGCCGGGGTTCGACGCATCGCCGGGCTGAACTCGAGCGTCGTTTAAGCTCCGAAGGCCCCGACGCTCTGCTCGACGCTCCCGACCTGCTCGAGCGGCTTCTGACGGTCCGCTCGATGGTGCTGCCCTCCCAGGCTCTATTCTTTTATGTAGTCGTGCGTCATGCCCTTCGGACGTCGGGTCTCGATGACCGCGACGTTGCCGACTATCTCTCCGCAGTGCTGCTCGAGTTCGGACAACGCGACCGGGCATGGCGGATCGACTGGAACGATGACCAGCGGCACCACTATCTGGTCGATATTCTGGCCGATCTCGAGGCGACAGTCGGTGACCGGCGCTTCAAGGTCATGGTGCATCTGGGGAACTACGCGCTCTGGCTGAGCGGTCTCTTCCCCGATTATATCGCGGCTCGCTGCCTGCGCAAAGCGGGACCTGACGTGAGTTACTATGAAGCAATGGGAAGCCGGGGCTTTGGGCTCGCCTCAGATCACGTGCTGGCAGGGGCCTACGGGCTTGACGACGTGCTCCGAACCGCCGCAGAGCGCTTCCCGGCCTTACGAACTGCGCTGAATAGTGTGAGCGACCGGCTCCTCTTTCCGGCCTTTCCCCACTGAACTTACTCCCCGCGTACTTGCCTCCCGCACCAACGCTGTAAATAGTCCCCGATCCGGCTCGTTGTCCTGGGCGCACATTTCCTCCGGGTGCCACTGTACCGCGAGGATCCAGGGCAGCCCGGGGCGGGTTTCCGCTGCCTCGATCAGGTCATCATCTGTCCAGGCAGTGGCAATCAGGCCAGGAGCCAGATCCTTGATTGCCTGGTGATGAGATGAGTTGACGGCCACGCTCGTGGTTCCCAGAGCCAGAGCTGTGCGGCTACCAGGTTGGATCCGAAGTTGGTGACACCGCCGCTCGCGTCCCCCTTCGGGTTGATGCTCCACCCTAGCAGGGCGCTCGGTGGGAAGATCCTGGTATAAGGTGCCTCCCATCGCCACGTTGATCACCTGGATGCCACGACAGATACCGAGGATCGGCAATTCCCGCTGCTTCGCTGCGGCGAAAACAGCGAGCTCAAACAGATCACGCTCGCGGCTCGGCGGGTTCAGCCGGGGTGACGGTTCGGCTCCGTACAGCGAAGGATCCATGTCCTCGCCGCCGGTCAGAATCAGCCCGTCCAGTCCCTCGATGACGCGGGTGGCCATCGAAGTACTCATCAGAGGTGGAAGAATCAACGGTACGCCGCCGGCGGCCAGCAGCGCGCGAACATAGGCGGCGTTGACACCTGTCCGGTCGGCTCCGTCCCAGCGGCGGAGGACTCCGCTGACGCCGATGCGTGGCGCACTCACTTGATGATGGAATCAGGGAAGAAGGGACAGCGCGGATCCTCGATCCGTGCAGGGTCGAGCTGTATCCCGATCAGTGGCACGGTCTCATCCCCCATAGTGACGGTGCCGATTTCGGGCGCACCTTCCACCGGCGTTCCCTCGTACAGCAGCGTGCCCCGCGTCCTGCCACTCTGATCCATGATCAGCACGCCAAAACCAGGCTTCACCTTCGGGGGGAGCCTGCCTTCAACGCCGATGATCCAGAGAGAATCCGCTCGTCCAACAATGGCCGGGTACGCCGGCCCCGCAACCAGGCGCACTACCATACGCTCCGGCAGCTGGCGCGGCGGCGATCCGAGTGTCTGATTGGGAACGCTGAATTGGCCCAACAGGGCCGTGGGGCCGGCAAGAGCCGCCAGGCCACATGCGGCGGAGCCGGCCGAGTTGCCATCTGGGGAGCGATTGCATCCGAGAAGCAGGAGAACCGCAGCTATTCGGCGCAGTTGCATGGGTGCAAGATAACGTGGTCAACCAGGAGGCAGTCGCCGGTTTCCTGGTATTAGCCGAGATTTCGCAGACGCATGGCTTTTATGACAGAGGGTTAACTTTGCTTTGCAATAGCCCGAGCGACTCGCGACTGGCGAAAACTATGATCTCCTACGAGGTGACCTTACAAGCCGAGCCGGGGCTCGCTACCGCAGTGGAAGATCATATGAGGCGTCAGCACATCCCCGGCATCTTTGCGACAGGATGCTTTCGCAGTATCCGGTTCTGGCGAGCATCACCTGCCCGATTTCGGACCAGCTATGAAGCCTCGACGGCAGCCGACCTCGAGCGCTACTTGCGCGACCATGCGGCCACCTTCCGGGCGGAATTCCAGATGACCTTCCCTCATGGCGTTCGCGTAGCGCGAGAGACCTGGACTGAGGTGGAAAGCTGGGGAGCCTCTGAGATTGTCGGCTGAGGCCTGCAATATGTGAGTCCCATCACATCCCACTCCAGGGTTCGCGAGTATGCATCAGATGGCCCCGGAGCTGTTTGCAGGGACGTCTCATTCACGGTTTTAGCAGGTTCGCCAGCTGCGGGCGCTGCCCGTGGTCTGGCGATTTGTTTTATGACCACCGAGCACCTGGGGGCAGCCGGATGAGTCATGCGCGGTTCCGCGATCGATATGAGGCTGGGCGCCGC
>DATADG010000070.1:0-8778 GCA_036258655.1 Gemmatimonadales bacterium
GCGCCAGGCTCACTTCGCCCGGTCGGGGAGAGGAACCGCCGCCGATAAGGCCGGCGTCGCTGATGGTGTGATGTGGTGCGCGAAAGGGACGCACGGTGAGGAGCGATTGGGTAGCAGGCAAAGTTCCAGCAACGCTGTGGATCTTGGTGGTCTCCAGCGCCTCATCCGGGCTCATTGACGGCAGAATGGAAGGGAGTCGCCGGGCAAGCATGGTTTTTCCCGCACCGGGCGACCCGATCAGGAGAATGTTGTGACTGCCCGCAGCAGCAACCTCGAGTGCACGCTTGGCGGCGGCCTGGCTCCGCACGTCGGCAAAGTCGGTTTCGTTCGACGTGGAGCAGGCCATCAATGCGCCGATGTCGGCCCGAGTGACCGGGATTGGTTGACGGCCGGAGAAATGAGCGCAGGTCTCCAGCAGCGTGCGCGCGCCGCGCACCTCGAGTCCGTCCACCACGGATGCCTCCGGCACGTTGGCCTGAGGCAGGAGAATGCCACGGTGGTGGGCCGCGCGCGCGGCGAGTGCCATGGACAGCGCCCCTCGTACCGGGCGGAGATCGCCTTCCAAGCCGACTTCGCCGATGACCATGTGCTCGCGCAATCCTTCATGCGGCAACTGGCCGCTGGCAGCGAGAATCCCGAGCGCGATGGGAAGGTCGAAGGCCGAGCCGTCTTTCCGGACATCTGCCGGCGCGAGATTCACGGTGATACGGCGCAAGGGAAAGGAAAATCCGGCATTGGCCAACGCCGCGCTCACACGCTCTCTGCCTTCCTTTACTGCGCCCTGCGGTAGGCCGACGGTGGAGAACGATGGAAGCCCATTGGTGATATCCACCTCGACATCCACGGGATAGGCGTCGATGCCGAGGATGGCGGCGGAACTAATTCGCGCGAGCATGGCGTTGTATAGAAAGGAGTCACCTCAACCTACGTGGCCCCGCTCACGAGCCAGTGACCTCCTCAGCGCGGTGGTGGACCGAATCATGCAGCACAAAGCGGTTGGCGGCCCGTCGTGGCGCCATTCATACCCGCATGGTGGAGTTCCCCCCAGCCCGCCACCCTGCGCGGAGATCAGATCCGGAGTCGCAGAATGAGTCGGTTCCTCTGTGCTGTCCTCCTCATCGTGGGCACCGGGGCCTGTGCAGCGCCTCGGGCCGCCGGTGCGCCGCTGGCACCTCTGGGCCGTTCATGGGTTGTCCCCACTTTAGGACTGTATCAGGAATGGTGGGACAAGACCGTGGCCTGCTCCGGGAAGCAAGGGCAGATGACCGACGTAACCTTTTACGCTGTCGACGCCCCCGCCGGGGGCATCGAGCTGGCTGGCGAGACGGCGCACGCGTGGTGGGTCCGCGAAGGAAACCGGATCTATCTGCCCGCAAGTGCGTTGGGCGAAGAGTGGCTGGTGCGTCACGAAATGCTGCACGCCCTGCTGCAGCGTGGCAGCCACCCCGCCGACATCTTTGTTCAGGCTTGCCATGTGGCGTCCGCGGCGGTCTGGCGCGATTCCAGCCTCACAGTGGACCCGTCCAACCCGCGGGGTCACTGACCGCCACGGCGGCCCTCATCTTGCTGCCCATAAACGGCCGGTACCCAGCACCGCGTTTCCCATCATCAGGGGGATGCATCCGGCAGACCTTCTGGCATTTCGCGGGAGCTATTCGGCATGAAAGGATCCTCCGCTAAGGCCCGCTGGGGCGGGCTCATAGCACTCCTCGCACTTTCTATCCTCTCTGGAGGCTGGCTCCTCCGGCGGAAGGCGGCACCCGAAGGGACCGTCTACCAGCAGGCAAGGCTGTTCGAAAACGTCGTCGCTTCCATTCACACCCACTACATAGATTCGCTCGGCGAGGGTGAGCTCTACCAGACTGCTGCGAAAGCGCTGGTCAGCTCGCTCCGCGATCCGTATGCAGAGCTGCTGACCCGCGAGAGCTATCGCCAATACCAGCGGCAGATGGCCGGGACCGAAGTGGATGTAGGGAGCGCGCTGGAGGCCAGCATTGGGGGTGCTCGCAGTGCCTTTGCTCCCGGCGACGTGATTCTCAGCATCGACGGCAAGAGCACAGTCGGGTGGTCGGCTCGGCGGCTGGAAGAGGCGCTCGCCGGTGGGACTGGTACCTACGTTACCGTGGTGGTGCGTCCCTGGGGTTCCAGCACTCCGGTTGTCCGGCGGCTGACCCGGACGGTGGTTCGAGTGCCAGCGGCTTCACCTGGCATCATGCTCGGATCAGGCGTGGGATACATCGAGCTCCGAAGAATCAGCGATGGCGCCGCCATGGAGCTGCGTCGAGCGGTAGACCGGCTGGTCTCCGACGGCATGACGGCACTGGTGCTGGACCTGCGCGGAGATCCGGGCGGACTGATCAACGAAGGAGTTCGCGTTGCCAGCCTGTTCCTCCGGCCGGGTGATACCGTTGCAGTATCCAAGGGTCGCTCGCAGGACCACTCGAAAGTGTACCTGGCTGGGCCATCCGGTGGATGGGGTGATCTGAGGCTCGCCGTTCTGGTGAACCACGGAACCGCGAGCTCGGCTGAGTTGATAGCTGGCGCGTTGCAGGATCACGATCGGGCGGTCATCCTCGGCACACCCACGTTCGGCAAGGGAGTGCTCCAGACCACTTACCCGCTGGGCGAAGAGATCGCGATCAAGCTCACGACCGCCCGCTGGTACACGCCCAGCGGACGCACGGTGCAGCGACCCCGGGCCGACGGTCAGGGTGCGCTGGGCAACCGGACTCCCGCATTGGCACCTCGCCGTTTCCGCACTGCCGGGGGGCGCTCCATTCCGGACGCGAGCGGTATACTTCCCGACTTGATGGTGCGGGGGACACCGCGGTCTGACGGCGAGCGCGTGTTTCTCGCAACGCTGGGTGAGGACATCGGTCTGTTCCGAAGCGTGCTGGCCAATTATGCCGAGGATCTCAAGAAGTCGCCGTTCGCACCGAAGTTCGAATCGTTCCGGGTGAGCGATGAGATGCGCAACCAGGTGTACGATCGACTGCAAATGATCGGGCTCGAGGTGCCACGCACCGTCTTCGACAATGCCTCAGCTTACGTAGACGAACAGCTGGGCTACGAAATCACCCGCGAGCTGTTCGGGTCGGCTGCAGAGGCTCGGCGGAGAGCCCGGTCCGACCGGCAGATGCAGGCGGCCGTCCGGTTGCTGCGACGGGCCAGCACACAGGAGCAGGTAATCACGCTTGCGGCGCTGGAGCGGGCGCGGGGGACTGGTCGGTAAGGCGGGAAAGCGGGAGCGAAAGTAAACGAGCCTTCAAATGTTTGCTCGGTCTGACGTTCCCTCTCATTTCGTCGGCAGGTGAACTGTCACCTTCGTCCCCTCCCCTTCCCGACTCTCCACTTCGGTCCGTCCACCCCAGCTCTCCACCAACCGACGAACAATCGCGAGGCCCAGACCGGCCCCGCTGGTCCTGGTGGAGAAACGCGGCTCGAACACGCGGGGCAGCAGTTCCGGAGGTATGCCGGCGCCGTTGTCCGACACGGTGATCTGACCCGGACCCACTCGGACATTCACCATCGTTGCGCCTGCATTGCGCGCGTTCTCCAGCAGGTTTACCACGACTTCCTTCACCTCATCTGGACGGGCGGCGCCAGAGGATCCCGGCTCTGCCGCGAGCCGCACCTCGCACCCCTCCTCAGCGAGTCGGTAGAGCTGCACTACCTCGCCAACCACACCCGCGAGATCGATGCGATCGAGGGGCTCGTTCTGAACCGCAGGAGCGGCAAAGCGGCTGAAGGCACGGGCAATGGTATCGAGGCGGTCAATTTCCGCCAGAATCCGATCGGCAGTCTCATCCAGTGTGCGGTCGAACTCTTCCCGGCGGTCTCGATATACTCGACGAAGGTGCTGCATGCCGAGGCGCATCGGAGTGAGTGGATTCTTGATCTCGTGGGCCACCTGGCGGGCCATCTCTCCCCACGCGAGCACCCGTTCCGCCCGCGACAGCTCCGACACGTCATTGACGGCAAGCACCGCACCTTGCAGGTGCGGACCCAGCGAAGCGAGCTGGACGGTGAGACGCCGGCCATTGACCTCCAGCTCTAATGACCCGGGCGCAGCCGAGTCTTCTAGGAAGCGGCGCACCGTGGCCGAGAGTGGAAGCCATTCGGGAGAAAGCCGCTCCAGAAACGGCTCTCCTTCTGTAAGCTCGATGCCCAACAGCTCCACTGCACGACCGTTCGCGATGAGCACCCGTCCGCTCGGATCCACGCCCACGACGCCTGTTGCCACGGTCGCGAGCACGCTCGAGGTGCGGCGCCGGGCTTCCTCTAGTGCGCTCTGGCTCGACCGGATATCGGCGGCCATGCGCTGGAAAGCGGCAAAGACAGGCTCGAATTCAAGCGGCGGCCGCTCGGAAGGACGGGGTATGAGCTCACCTCTTCCCAGCGCCAGGGCTGACCGCCGCAGCTCCGCCACGGGCCGGGAGAGCATGCGCGCCGCTGTCTGGGCGCCGGTCAAGGCCGCGGCAACGCCGCCGAGGGTGGCGAGCAGCAGCGCGAGGGCGAGATCGAGCTGCCGCATACCCAGTGAAACGTCTCCACCCAGCTGCGGGGTTGCGAGCACCGTCAGCTCCTCAGGCGCACCCGGCTGGATCACCCGGTAGCCGACGCGTTCTGCCAGCTGAGGGATAGAGCCATCGCGAGTGACTTCCAGCTCACCCTCGAGGGCCAGGTCTTCGAAAGCCTCGGGGTCCATCAGCTGTCCCACAACGCTCAGGTTTTCCAGCACCGCGTTGCTGCTCGCGAGGAGCTCACCGCCCTCGTACAGCACCAGGTCCGCATCGACTCTTCGGCTCACCTCCAGGAGCTTCTCGCGGGGAGGGCTCTGGCTGCGAAATAATCCGCCGGCGGCAGCAACGGCATCACGCAGGGTCTGGGTAATCAGGAGGTCGCCGGCTCGCTGGGCTTCGCTTGCCAGACGCGTAAAGCTCCAGGCGGCGAACCCAACTGCGGGGAGAATGAAGAATGCTGCGAGCGTGATGGCGAGCCGGAATCGAAATGAGCGGGCCAGGCTTCGCCACCTGAGCTTGGGCATCCTTGCGCCGGCGACGAGCTCGGCGATGAACCACAGCAGGGCGAGCACTGCTGCGTCGAGCAGCACGACCAGCACACCGCGGACGAACAACGGTACCGGTCCCCGGAGGTCGATGGTCGCATGAATTGAGCGCATCGTCCCGGCGATCGTCAGCGGAAATTCATTTCGCACCGTCCATCCATCGCGTACCCAGCGTGGCCTTGGCGCTGGCCTCGTCGTACCTGCCGGTGGAGAAAGCACCAAATTGTAGAGCGGCTCGTTCGGTGGCGATTGGTCCAGCAGCCGTCCCATCCGGCCTTGGCTGATCAGCTCGGTGCGCGGGCCGATGGCCACCGTCATCAGCTGGTTCGGTGACAGCCTCGCCAGCAGGACGTAGTGCACTCCCGGAACACGAACGACTTCTCTCACCCGAACGGTGTCACGGGGTGACAGCTCGCCGATCAGACGTGCGAGGTCCGCCTGAGAGACGGCGAGCGAGTCGAGCATCAGCTCATCCTGGAGCACCCCAGTGCGGGACCAGAGCGCCAGGTGTGCGGGATAGTGCTGTTCGCTCAGCGCTGACCCGTGCCAGAGTGCGTACATCTCCGAGCCATTGGCTGGACGGGGTGCACTCCGAAGCTCTTCGCCGAAGCGCTCCAGCAACGGCAGCACGAGAGGATCGGGCTCTTCACCCAGTCGCGAAATGTCCCGGTTCGCGACCTGCAAGCGCCCCGACAACTCCGCTCCCCAGGTCACCAACGCGGCGGAGCTGCCTGCCACCAGTGCGATGCCGCTGATGGTGGCCCAGCGTGGTGCCGGCAATGCTACCAACAACAGTGCCGGCGTCCACAGAAACGTGTACCAATTGGGCCAGCCGCCGCGCGGACTCCAGATCAGCACGCCCACGACGGTCGCGATCAAGGCGATCAGCACGCCCACGACAATGCGCCAGCGCGTGGGACTCTCGGCTGCGCTCCCGCGGAATAGCGCCGCTGCACCCACGATCAATGCGGAAGCCGCAACCACCAGAGACAGCTGCCAGGTAAGCCACAACCCAACGGAAACCCCGGCTGCGGGCGGGGTGATACCTCGTCCCAGGTCGCTGACCAGGTACGGTGCCGCGAGCAGCAGGAGTGTGCCGAGAAGCACGCTGTACCAGCGACGCGGCAATCGCCGCCCCCAGAGCCACACACCGGCCATGGTGAGGAGCACCCCGGCCAAAGCCAGAACTCCGGCGGAGGCGGAGAGCGGGCCCAGCAAGGAGCGAAAGAATGTCGCTGGAGAGAACAGTGGCTGAAGCCCTAACGCTGCTCCCACCGGCGCACGGGCTGCGAGCCACAGAATCAACCCGAGCAGCAAAAATCGTTCGACTGGATCACGTGCCAGACTGAGCGCGAGCACAAAGCTCAGGAGCACCAGCCAGACGACAAGCTGACTGAAGCGATGGAAGACGAGCTCCTTCGCCGAGCCTTGCTCGGGAGGAATGGGCTGCACGCTGAAGAGGAGCCGCCGGCCGGTGGTGGTCGGCTCCTCGTAATCGAAGATGTCCGTGCCCTCGGGCGCAGTACCCGCAGGGTACACGGCGAGTCCAACCTCTGTGCGTTCTCGAAACAGCTCGGCGAGACTGCGGTCGCGGTCTGGCACCGCCGGGTATGCCCAAACCAACACTCCCGCGACGGCAGTCCGGCCATCAGTTGAGTGGCGCCGTGCCTCCAGCACGACGTAATATCCACTCGACCGTGCGGCGAATGAGTCGCCTTCCGCACGGGGAGGCAGCCGGTGACGTCCGGCCCACGCCCAGGGCTGCCCCTGCTGGTCGAACACGACCACACTCATTTCAGGGCCTGCGGAGGGAACGAGGCGATCGAGCACTCTGAGAGCGGCCGCCCGATTGTTTGACGGCGCTACGACAGCCGCCTCGGCCAGCCGCTCCGCCCGGTGGAATGCGGCATGGAGGTCCCCGGCCAGTTGCCGGGATGCAGCGGTGACCCGCTCCTCGCGCTCTTCCGGCCAGCGCGTTTCGATTGCGTCCAGTTGCCGTTGGCCGAGGGTGAGACTCGCGGCGGCGGCAGCCAGCAGAAAAACCAGACCGCGTTGCCTCCAGGCGGCGAGCGGCCACATGACAGCAATCGCCGCGAGGACCAACGCCCAGGCAGCTCCCACCCAGAGATACGAGGGTTGCCGGAGCCATTCGGCCGCCGCGCCGCCCGCAGCGACCACGATCAGCACCCACACCCGTCCCCGATGAATCAAACGCGACACCCCTGGCGCTTGAAGGACATGACCCCCAGTGCAGTCGGCGACCGCCTGCGCGAGCGGCCGTCGCTCATCGTCCCGGTTGGCACCACCGAGCAGCACGGTCCGCACGTACCGCTCGGCTGCGATTCAATCATCGTGGACCGTCTGGCGGACGACCTCTCGGAGTCGTTCGGAATTCTGCGGGCTCCGACGGTGGAGTACGGAGTCCACACCACCAGCCGGCCATTCCCAGGCGGGGCGGCTCTGAGGCGACGGACGCTTCACCGGGTCATGAACGAACTTATCGAATCCTGGGAAGAGGGGGCAGGCGTTCGTGAGTTCTTCATCATCACCGCGCAATCGAGTGAAGCCCATCTCGAGGCGCTCAGTGCGATCCGCACCGATGCAGCGACGGTCCAAGTGGTGGACATCTTCAGTATCGACTTTGGCACGCTGCTGGACCGGCCGGCTCCAATCCATGGTGGTGAGCTCGATACCTCGCTGCTGCTGTTTCTGGCGCCAAACCTGGTCCGCATGGAGCTGGCGCAGGACTTCGAGCTTCCGCCCGAAATGCTGAGCCGCTACCAACCAGGCCATAGCAGACATCTGCCCCAGGGCTCCCCGGGGTCGATCGGGTATCCCAGTCTCGCCTCGGCCCAGAAGGGGGAGCGGTTGTATAGATTTATTCTCGACCGCGTCAGCAGCTGCTTCCAGCAATCCTGCACCTGAACGGAGATGCCATGCGCCTCGCCGTGGTTCTGCTCGTGCTTGCGCGGGCGGGTCACCTTCTGGCACAGGAACCATCCCAGATAAGGCTGGTAATTCAGCAGGGTGGCGAGGAGATCGGCCGGGAAGAATTCAGCCTGAGACCAGGCCGGGGCCGAGGCGCTCCAGGCACCACTCTCCAGGCGAGCGCCCGTTATCCCGCCAACAACCCGACCCTCCGGCTCGGCGCCACATTGGAGCGCACTCCGGAGTCGGCGCTGGCCAAGTTTCAACTCGATGTCGATGGTCCCAAGGGGCCCACCGTCATTCTGGCCGCGGGATCAGGTGCCCGGCTCATCATCCGCACCGTTGCGAAAGGCTCGGAGGCGGGACGCGAGCTCCCCGGCGGACCTGATATCGTTCTGCTCGATGACAATGTTTTCTCGCTCTACGTTGCCGTGGCAGATCTCGCGACCTCCAATGGCAAGGCTCTGACGGCAGTCTTCCCACGAACTGCCCGACGAGCGTCGTTCGTCGCACAGCGGGAGCCGGGTGGAGCGGGCAGCCGTATCGCGTTCAGCGGAGACATTCGCGGCACCATGACGACCGATGGACAAGGTCGCCTGGTTCGACTGGAGCTGCCGCAGCCGGGAATCATTGTTTCGCGGGCTGAGGACTGATAACAAGCACCGATGGAACCCGGTTCGTTCCGTCATCGCCTCGTCAATCATTTGCTGACATGTCGCAGTTTGAAACTCCGGGCGCATGGTCAGCGTAATGCCGCCCGCCATGTCCTATCTCAATGAGTC
>DATADG010000071.1:0-3021 GCA_036258655.1 Gemmatimonadales bacterium
ATAGAAAGCGACTGCGCGCTCGAGATTGGCCACCGGAATGGCAAGCTGCCCGATACCAACCGGGCCCTTGTAGACGCTCATCACCCTCGTCATATCTTCTCGTCGGCTGCGTATTAAGTCCGTTCGAAGATCACGGTCTCCTGGCCCACTTCCACTTCACCATACCTGAGCTCGCCAGCGCGCTCGTACACGTGCAGGACGGCACCGGTGGTGGCCAGCTGCGTGTCGATGAGCCGGAAGCTCCGTGGTATCGTGCCTTCGCCAAACAGGCGCTTGCCGGTGCCGAGAACTACTGGAAACTGCCAGATGCGGAGCGTATCGACGAGATCGTGCTTGAGAAGGGTCTGGAGCAGCTGGCCGCTGCCGTGAACCTGAATCTCGCCGCCTCCTTGTGACTTGAGCTTTGCGACCTCTTTGGGAACGTCACGCTGGACGAGGGTCGAATTGTTCCACGTCACTGTATTTAGTGTACGGGAGACCACGAACTTCGGCCGGGTGTTGAGGGTAGTGGCAATCTCGTCAGCCGGATCGGTGGACTTGGGCCAGGAGGCTGCGAAGATCTCATAGGTCCTGCGGCCCAGGAGGAAGGCACCGGCGCGCTTGGTCCACTGGGTCATGATCTCGCCGAATTTTTCGTCGAAGTACGGAACTAGCCAGCCGCCGTGTTGGAAGCCGCCGTCACGGTCTTCATCAGGCCCTCCGGGCGCCTGCATGACTCCGTCGAGAGTCAGAAATGTGCCCACAACCAGCTTTCTCGTTGGCTTATCCATGGGGAAACCTCCACTCTCTGCTTAACTGCTCATCGGTAGGCGCTCCCTCCAGACTCATCGAGCTTGCCGATCTGCTCGGCGAGGTCCCGCGCAACGAGCTGGAGCTCGATGTGTTCAGGGTGGAGGGTACCCGGGCCCGGCGAAGTAAGGCTGGCACGAATCGCCTTCAAGCCCTCGATGGCACGGCGAAGCTTCAGACGTTCGACCCGAACTGATGCCGCAGGCCCTCGTCCGGCAGAGAGGATAGCCCACATACTCGTGCGCAGGGTATCGACCGAGCGCTTGAGGTCCTCCAAGCCCTCCGGAGCAGCGGGGGCGCGTGCCAGGCGTCCGTCGAATTCATCGAGCAGACCGCGGAGCGTAACCAGTTGTTGGGTGAGCGGCCGGTCTGTCATATGTAAGTCTCAGTCGAAGGACTATCTACGCATTGCTACGGCCACCTGCCGGCTCAGGTGCGTACGGTCTCCGTCGATATCGGCGGAGCCTCGCGACCGCCTCCTCATTCAGAACCTGAACCGCTGCGGTCCAAAATACACAAAACGGAGCGCGCCGAAGGCGGCTCCGTCGGTTACGGCAGTGCATCGAGTCAGGCGAACATGAACATCGGCGGAAAGGCGATGACGACGATCGCCGCCCACACGGCATAGACTGGCAAGTAATCCGTCTGCCACCGTTCGAGACTCGAGAATGATCCGCGCCCGCGCAGAAAGCGGATATAGAGGACGGCGGACCACAACAGGTTCACCAGGAGAATCACATTCTCCCCCAGGGCGGCCACCCGGTTGGGGGTGAAGCCGAACTCATTTATACGCGCGGCAATGGCCCACAGCGCTACGCCGTCGGCCAGTAGCGCGCTGATCAACAGCACGACCTGCAGTACATCCAGGGCGCCAGGAGGCGACCGGGGGTCGCGGGCCGATATGGAATAGAGCAGGAGGCCGAGCACCACGACCAGAAGCAGGTCGAACGCGATAAGCACCTCGCGCTCGATGTCGACTCCGCGTCCGGTCCACAACACCGTCGCCAGAAACGTGAGCAGCGCTGCTGCAAACAGGGGTGTAAAGAGGCGCGTCAGCACGGGAGCCATGTTTTCGATCACGCTCTGCTTCGCCTCGACCAGCCAGGAGGCAACGATGACCGCCCCTGCCGCTCCGCACGGCAGCAGCCACGATTCGAAGAAGGGCTCAATGTCGATCCCGATGGCCTGAAAGGTCATCGCCATGAACCCGGTGAGCACCCCGCCGCCCAGGGCGATCAGCACGTAGTAGATGAACAGCTCGCCCGAGAATCGAATGAAATCCATGCGGCCGTTCACTTGGCCCCACCGCCCACCGGCGTAGGCAATGCCCACTGCCAGCCAGAGCGTGATCGGCAGGTGCAGCGCCGTAAGCGCCTCAGTGGAGCCGCGCGGCTCGAATGGATAAACGTTGGCGAATACAGCCGCTGCGACGAATGCGACAGCCAGCCAGCGGACAGTCCCAGCGTCGAGCCGCCGTTTCCAGACGAAATACCCCGTCAGCAGGGGCAGTACGAAGAGAGTCAGATTGCGGGCGTAGATGTTGGCGTCCTGGTCCAACTGGATCCCGAAGAGCGCCGGCACCTTGATAGCTACAGCCGCGGCCACCGCGAGACCGAAGGCGACGATCGCATCCGTTCGGGCCCGCGTTCGTGGCTCCCCGGCATCGGAGGGGACTACGACGAGCTGCTTCCAGAGCCGGTCCGAGTGCTCGCGTGCGAACTCCCGGGAGAGGGCGTCGAGGTTGCCCATCCGCTTCACCGCCACCAGGAACGCTTCATCGGTGGCGAGCCCCGCGTCAACCAGCACCGCTACCTGCTCGCGCAGATGGTCTTCCAGTTCCGAGACATCCACGGAATGGATCGCTTGCCGGGTGCGGAGGTAGCTTCGCCATTGGTCGATCTGCTGCTCGAGTGCTACCCCATCAGCTGAAGCCGACATCGTTCAGGCTCCGTGTGGAACGGAGCTGGCTGAGGCCGCATGGCTGACCGGGACGGGATGGGAGAGCGCCCGCCATATGCCCCGTAGCGTCGCATCCACCGCCTGCCATTGTCTCCGTTCCTCGGCGAGCTGAGCCCGGCCCCGAGATGTGATCCGGTAGTACTTGCGACGGCGGCCGCTCTCGGCGACTCGCCACCTCGCCTCTACGTGGCCCAGCCGCTCGAGCCGATGCAGAACGGGGTAGAGCATCCCATCGGTCCACTCCAGGCGTCCTCCCGACAACTCCCGAACCCG
>DATADG010000072.1:0-22853 GCA_036258655.1 Gemmatimonadales bacterium
GGCTCGCTTGATCCAGATTGCCTCCAGTCGTCCCGGCATCGATTCAAAATCTAAGCGGCGCTGCAGCCAAAGAGTGCAAGTGTTTTCACCTTGAGAAGAGAGCGGGGCAGTTCGCCTCAAGGCTGGTTGGGTGCATGGGACCAGGGCCCTAACGGGTGCCGGGAGCGCTCTTGCCGGAGTCGGCCAACTTCGCTGGTCACAGTCCGGTAACGTGGCTTCGAGGGGGACATGCAGGGTCCGGCACGTCGCTTGCCCACTCGGTCCCGAACTTCCACATCCTGCTGTCATTTACCTGGTCTTCCTGCGAACCGCCGGAGGCGCTACGCCTATGCAATCGACCGTCCAGTCAGAGCAGTGGAGCTGGATGCTCACTCAGTTGTGGAGCTGGATGTGGTCCGGGATGTCCTGGATCCTCGACCTCCAGCGCATCGTGTTCGGATTCATGTTTGATGGCACCTTTGGAATGGCAGTGCTCAAGTCTGCGCTGCTGCTCCTGCCCGCAGCCGTGCTGCTGGTGAGCATGTGGGCCATGATGGTGTCACTCTATAGCATCCCCTTCCGCTCCGGACGGGGCTACTTCCTCACCGCTCTCCTGATGTCGTGGTGGGACGTGGGCCGCATGGTCTGGTTCTACTGGGCCGGTATCGCCCGTTTCCTCTTTGTCCTGGTCGGCTGGATCGGGAGCGGCATCCGGGCGTTCTTGCGGCTGCTCTGGAACACCATCAAGGGAGCGCTGAACTCTCCGCTAGCGCTGCTCGACTGGACATCACGCAGCTACTTCAAGCCAGGCGTGCCATGGCTCGCGTTCCTGCTCCTGCTTCTGTGGTCCGCGATCGAAGCTGTGATCTTCACTTTCACGCTCCGGCCCACGATGAACGAGCTGCTGGCCGACCTGACCGGTTTCGAGCCGAACCCAATAGCCTTGTCGGTACTACTCTACCTGTTCCTCTTCTTCCTCGTCGGTGGCAGCTTCGCCTGCGTACAGGCGTTGAACGACGCGATCAAGAGCAGGCAGTACGGAACCATCATATCGATGACGCTGATCGAGCTGGTGGTCGCCATGTTCGAGGTACTCTTCCTGTACCGCGAGCTGGTGGACGCGATCACTCCGTGGATGGCGCAGCAGGGCTTCAACCTGGGTCTGGTAGGAACGCTCGCGGTCGCCTTTGGCGGCTGGGTCGGCGTTCGCGGCATGACCTGGTTCCTGTTCGGCCGCTATGGCACGCCCGCCCTGATCGCTGTGCTCGCTCGTGAGACGCTGAGTCACGGAGGCTCGGTCGACATTGCGCCGCCCAAGCAGCCCGATTGGTGGAGGGCCCCCATCACGGCCCTCAAGGCCGAGGTGGAGTGGTTCAAGACCGAAGCGCGGGAGATGTTCGAGCTGCTCACCCTGCCCGTGCTTCAGCTGCTCGCGGCCGGTTTCAACTTCTGGCTGGTTGTCCTGCTGGGCCGGCCACACTTCACTCTGCCGTTCCGCTCCCTGGAGGATGTCCAGGCTGCGACGCCGTTCAGCATCGAGCGCAAGGCCGGGGCTCGCGGGCCGGCAACTCAGGGGGTCGCATGAAACGCGCACTTATGGCCGTAGCGCTCGGAGCGCTAGTCCTGGGCTGCACTCCACCGAAGGATGCTCCGCCGCCCAAGTCCACCCTGGTAATCGGGCTCGATGTCTCCGGCTCGTTCCGGCGGAGCGGCCATTTCGATGACGCCATCGACTTTGCAGCGCTGTACATCTATGCCCATATGAAAGGCTTTCATGGCCTCAAGCGTCCTACCGACGTCTTCGTAGGCACGATGGGTGGGCAGAAGGCCGGCGAGGCAAAGACCTTTCACCCGATTCAGGATCTGACCGGGAAGTCACCTGCCCAGATCGCCGCGAGCCTCAGAACCTGGTTCCCCGAGACTGACCCGATCACCGACTTCAACGCCTTCTTCGATCGGGTGGCAGTTCACATCACGCGGCAGAACCTGGGTCTCGCGCCGCTCAACATCGTGATGTTCTCGGATGGCGTGCCCGATATTCCGGGTGTCAAGGGCGATGAGCGCTATCGCCGGATCAACATCAGCCCGCTGGAATACGTCTCCCGCAGCGTGACTGTGCGACTGCTGTATGCCCCACCGCCGGTGGCCCAGCGGTGGGAGAAGCTCGTGCCCCGCAAGCGCGTGCGCTTGTGGACCCAGGATGCCGAGGTGATGCAGGGGTGGCGCCGCCACTTCGTATCCACCGCCCGGCCGGAACAGCAGGACTCGCTCTGGTCCTGGATGAAGAACGTGGTCGACTTCCGGGTACGCCGCGGCAAGGTGATATAACGATCCGCCCTCCTGGGCGGCTCCAAAATGGAAACGCGCCGGTGAGCAGCCGGCGCGTTTTCTTTGCAGGGTTGTGCGAACGCTCCCGCAGGCTCATCATATGCCCACCGCACCTGGGCGCGCGCATTGAATACTCATGTGGAGGTCACCATGGCTGAGCCAGCTCCCCAGCGAAGCCTCAAGCGAGTCTGGATCTGGGCCCTCGTACTCATCGTCGTCCTCTGGGCCATTTACGCCCTGACCGGAGGTCCCGATACGCCGTACGGCGATAATCCCGCTAATCCTGCAGCAGAAACCCGCCAGTAAGATGCGCTTCTGATCGGTTACTGGATGGTCAGGTTCCCGAACATCAGAACCTTCCGATCCAGATCGAAGGTCGCGTTCGAGCTCCGCGCGAGGAGCTTGGTGATGACATCCGCATCCTCGGCAGTGGGGCGGAGGACGTATTCGTCCGCGCCGTGATCGAGAATGAGTTGCAGGGTAAAGGCGCCTGGTTCACCGCGATTCTCTTCGGTCCAGGAGGCCTGCACATGGGTGACCTGGCGTACCTGGATCTGGCGTTCGGCGGGGGTGGACTGGCGGGGGGACATGGTCTGCTCCGGCGGTGGTTGATGCCCAGTCAGAAGTCGAGAGTTCAGGGTCTATAGTCTAGCGTATTCGGTTTACAGTTGAGAGTCTGGGGCGGTGACCTGTCCGGCGCCAGCACCATGGTGGCGCCTCCAGAGGCTCACTCCTCCTCCAACGTGAACCCCAGCTTCAGTGTCACCTGCCAATGGGCTACCCGGCCCTGTTCGATGTGCCCTCGGGTGTCCACCACCTCGAACCAGCGAAGGTTGCGCACCGTCTCTGCTGCCTTGCCAATTGCCCGCTGAACAGCGTCCTCCATCCCTGTCGTCGAGGAGCCTACCAGCTCGATGGTCTTGTATACGTGGTTGGACATGGGGTGCTCCGAGTGAAGGGTCCGTAACATAGTCGCGACCGTCTCCTCCAGAGGTCAACTGCTCACTGTTCAGGGTCACTTTGCGAACCCGCTACGTGTCCGCAGAAGAGAACTCCCCGGTCAAATTTGCTCCGTCGCACGAGAATAGGAGCCTGCTTCGGGAGGGCGCCGCGGTACAGTATATGCACCCTTGCCGGGCGCCGTGTCGTCAGCGAGCCTGAACGCCTCGGCAAACGCTGGGAGCTATCGTGTTCAGTTGTGACTACAACGGGTGGGCCGATGTGCCGGAGGATGAGCGCGAAGGGATCGACGCGTTCGAGGCATCTGCCCAGGTACCCACGATGCCCCTGTTGCCTCTCGTCTTCAGGCTTCCCACCGAGGTCCTCCCAATGAATCCCGGACTTAAAGCCGCCTAAGCCGCTGCTACGCGACCGCGGCGGCCGACGTAGATTGATCAACTGATATGCCCACCCGCTCCCGTACCTGGACCCGAAAGACTTTCCGAAAGGTCTCGGGTTGGCTGGTGTATCAGTATCGTGTAGCTCGGCGGACCGTTATCACCATTGAAGGAGTGCGGCTCCGCGTGGGGCGACATATGTCCCGTCGCGTCGTGCGAGCCCTCTCGAAGGGCGGATACGAGCGGGCGGAGCTCCGACTTCTGAACGCGCTACTCAGCCCGAGCGACATCGTTCTTGAGATCGGCGCCGGGCTCGGGCTCGTGTCGGCCTACTGCGCGAAACGAATCGGCTCGGACAGGGTGTACGCCTGTGAGGCCGACCCCGACCTGGAGCCATGCATCCGAGAAACGCATCAGCTGAATGGTGTCGAGCCAACGCTGGAGATGTGCGCCGTTGGACCCCACGCCGGGCGAGTAACGCTCCTGCGAAACAAACACCTGGTCTCCACGTCTGTGGTGCGGCGCCGGGTCGGTGTGCAGCCGGTCGAGGTGCCGGGTAAAGCTCTGAATTACTTGGTCGGAAAGATCCGCCCCACGCTGCTGATAGTAGGCGCAGAAGGAGCCAGACAGGAGCTGTTCGATGGGGCCGATCTGCCCAGTGTCACTCGTGTTGTCCTCGAGCTGCACGACCTCGTCATTGGTCCTGCCGGAACCGATCGCATCCGCGAGCAACTGTCGGGCATCGGTTTCGAGGTTGAGCAGCGGCTCTCATCGTATGAGCATCTGGTGTTGATGAAAAGATCGCGGCCAGAGCCGGAGCCGGAGCGAACCGCCAGGAGACCCAAATCACAGAACGCGACCGCCAGCCTGCGATAGACTGTTCAGTCACCCTACACTCAGTTCCAGGAGCACATCTCATGATTTCAAAGACCGCCTCTCCACCGGCCCGACAGCAGAGCTCGCGCTCCCAGCAGCGAGGGAACGGAGAGTCTCGCCTGTTCTCCACCAAGAACGACCTTCCCCTCGATGCCCGGACGCGGCTGGTCAGCCTCCTGAACCGCCGGCTGGCCGACTGTATCGATCTGCAGACCCAGTGCAAGCAGGCCCACTGGAACGTGAAGGGGCCAAGCTTCATCGGGCTCCATAAGCTCTTCGACGATATCAATACTGATGTCGAGGAGTATGTCGACCTCGTGGCCGAGCGGGTGGTGCAACTGGGAGGCGTGGCTGAGGGGACGGCACGGTGCGCTGCGGAGCGCTCTACGCTCAGCGAATATCCGATGAGTATCGCCACTGGCGAGGAGCACGTCGAAGCTCTCTCCAATGCCCTCGCCTCGTTTGGTGCCGCCTGCCGAAATGATATCGCCCAGGCTGAAGAGCTGGGGGATGCGGATACGGCCGACATTCTGACCGAGATTTCCCGCGGCATCGACAAATGGCTCTGGTTCGTGGAAGCTCACCAGCAGGAGGAGAGCAACAGGTAAGAATTTTCCGATTCTTCCTCGATCTCAATGCCCGCCGACTGGCGGGCATTTTTTACCCCCAGCTATGAGTCAGTTGCCAGGGACCACACTGGCAATCCGGAGCAACCGTCCCTACCGTTTCTGGTAGACCGTGTCAGCCATGAGCCCCGATTCCCGACTCTCGAGGCCCGAGCCGCTCCTGGCGAGCGATGCCGGAAACCTTCCTCTTGCCCAG
Source organism: Gemmatimonadales bacterium (assembly GCA_036258655.1). GTDB lineage: Bacteria > Gemmatimonadota > Gemmatimonadetes > Gemmatimonadales > GWC2-71-9 > CAVVWJ01. The sequence continues at coordinate 5,343 of DATADG010000072.1, forward strand.
ACGTCAGCCGGTCGGCACACGCTTCCCGACGACCTGCTCCGCGAGGCGGCCCACCGGCTGGGCCTTATCTGCCTTGTTGTCGCCGGCCTGTTCTTCGCCAACTTCCTGCTGGTGCATTTGATCTATCCGCTTCCGGGAATGCTGGACGCTGGTGGGGTGACGAAGCAGCGGGAGTGGCAGCGGGTATTCGAGGTGGTAGGAGGGGTGGAGCTTCTCGCGTCGCTCGCTCTCTACTGGTACACTCGCCGAAGCAAACGCAGTCCGCGGTTTCTGCTCGATCTAGCACTCGTGTACGAAGTCCTGATCGCGCTCTCGATCGGGTTGCTGAATTATGCGGTGGCTCCTCCCCAAGGCATCTCATGGATCGCCATCGTCATTCTGCTTTTTGCGCCCATCGTGCCAAGCCGGCCGTGGAAGACGCTGGTGGTGGCGCTGGTTGCGGCCTCGATGGACCCGGCGGGAGCCCTCATCTGGGACGCGTTGGGACGGCAGGTGCCCGGTACGGGAGACGTCCTGATTCTCGCTATTCCCAACTACCTCTGCGCTCTCGTGGCGCCGGTCATCTCGCACATTATCACCCGTCTCGGTCGCGAAGTACGTAAAGCGCGAGAAATGGGAAGCTACGTTTTGGTCCAGAAGATTGCCTCGGGTGGTATGGGGGAGGTATGGGAAGCAAAGCATCGCTTCCTGGCACGGCCCGCCGCAGTCAAGCTGATCAAGCCCCAGGTGCTTCGCGCGGTCACCGCCATGCAGGCCGATGTCCTGCTACAACGCTTCCGGCGGGAGGCCCGCGCAGCGGCCAACCTGCGCTCCCCTCACACCATCGAGCTCTACGACTTTGGCGTCGCCGGCGATGGCACTTTCTACTACGTGATGGAGCTGCTCAACGGGCTGGACCTGCAAACTCTGGTGGAAGAGCACGGCCCGGTTTCGCCGGCACGCACGGTTCACATCCTCTGCCAGGTCTGCGAATCCCTTGCGGAAGCGCACGATCGCGGACTGATCCACCGCGACATCAAGCCGGCGAATATTCAGGTCTGCTGCATGGGCCACTACTACGATTACGTGAAGGTGCTCGATTTCGGGCTGGTGAAAAGCGCCGGTATCGACGCTCAGGCGGATCCCCGACTTACGGCGCCGAACGTGGTTGCTGGGACACCCGCGTACCTCTCGCCCGAGGCTGCACTGGGCGAGCCCGTCGATCACCGGACCGACCTCTATGCCCTGGGCTGTGTCGCATACTGGATGCTGACCGGCCGTCCGGTCTTTGAAGGGCAGGGTGTCGTGCAGCTCATGGCTCGCCACATACACACTCCGCCGGAAGCACCGTCCCTTTACAGCTTATCCCGGATTCCCTCTGAGCTGGACGAGATCGTGCTCGCTTGCCTGGCGAAAGATCCGGCAGATCGCCCGTCCACTGCCCGGGAGCTGGCCGACCGTCTGTCGCGCTGTGAGCTGGAGGAACACTGGACCCGGGATCATGCCCGGCTTTGGTGGGAATCCCGGCTCGAGCCGGAGCCTGCTCTCAGTCTGTAGTCGAGACCTGTACCATCTTCCGCACCACCGTTGTCGAGTCAAGAGACGGATAGCTCCAGGAACAGGCAATCCATTTGCCCAGTGGCGTCCTCAAGAACCGATCGCGCGAAGTGCGACACACGGAGCCATCCTGGGCATGCAAGCTCTGCGGGTGCTCTTTATCGACAACCTGTTTGAGGGCAAAGCCGAGTTGAGGCCCTCCGCTGATCGACAGCCAGTCAGGCCAGCGCTCCGAGTAATTGGCCGCGGCACAGGCCTGGATGAACACGATGGCAAGGGCGGCGAGGTAGCGCATAAATACCTCCTCGCAGACTGGACGCTGGAGACGGGCGTTCCCGCACAGCTAGGAGTGTCCCTTCTGTTGGTCCGCGGCAGCGACACGGCGCGCGCCCTCTGCCCAGTCCACGATGGGGGCCACTTCCTGGTCGGCCATCGCCAGAGCCTGGCGGGCGCGCTCGATCACCACCTCACCATCGGGAAGCAGCCGTCCAAATTCCAGCTCGGCCCTTCGGCAGAGCCGCTCTTCTCGGGCTCGCTGCGCTTCTGGTAGTGTGCCGCACATCCGAGCGATCCGCGCATGGATGCCTTCGTGGACCATGGAAGCCGCGATTTCTGCTATCGTATGTTGCGGATTAACCGTGAACGTCAGCTCGACGAGGCACTCAGATGTTTGTGGAAAGAACGCACCGCGACAGGGGAATCGCTGCACAACAATCCCAGCCAGATCCCGTCGCATCCGGCGAAACCGATGGGGGGCATATGTAGCGATCAGGTCCAGTGCCTGGCCCAGCCTGGCCAGTACTTGGGCTGAGTCGATCTCGGGACGGGTATTCCAGAGCCGAACCGGAAACTCACGAATGGTGTGTCGGCTGGTCAGCCGTGCCGGCTCCATTCTCATCCTCTGCCTGGTTGGGCCTTTTCGTCTTCTCCAGAACTCGAGCTACCGTGTCGAGCAGAGCCTGAGGCGAAACCGGCTTCATCAGAAATTCACGCTCCTGGCCAGGGATCTCGAGGGGGAACTCGACCTCTCTCGGGTGCCCTGACAACCACACTACGGGAAGCTCCGGGTAGCGACGCTCCAGTTCCTGTGCCAGCACGCGCCCCCCCATCCCGGGCATGACCAGGTCGGTAATAATCAGATCAATCAGTCCGCCCAGCTCTTCCAGCTCACGCAAGGCTTCTCTGCCATCTCGCGCTCGAAGTACATCGTATCCTTCCGCCTGCAGCGTGCGCCCCATAACGGCGCGTACCGAATCTTCATCATCGACGACCATGATTCTGCCCCGCGTCTGGCGTGCGGTGTGCGCCGACAGCCGGCTCGGCGCACTCGGCGCGGGCTCGGACGTCAGCGGAAGCAGGATCTTGATCGTCGTGCCCCTGCCCGGGAGGCTCTGTACCTGAATATGTCCGCGGCTTTGGGCGACGATCCCGTCCACCGTCGCCAGCCCGAGCCCGGTGCCGAGCCCGACCTCCTTGGTGGTGTAGAAGGGCTCGAAGATGTGCGGCAAGTGCTCGGCCGGAATTCCCTGACCTGTGTCGGACACCGAGAGCTCCGCGTATGCCCCGGCTTCCACGGCTGTCTGCAGCCGATCGAGAACCTGTCCTGGGCTCACCTCGAGCGTTTCGGTTCGAATTGTGATCCGACCGCCAGTTGGCATGGCGTCACGTGCATTGATTACCAGGTTGAGCAGCACCTGAACCATCTGGGCGCGGTCCACCCGAACCCACTTCGGTCCAGGAGCGAGCGACAGATCGACACTGGTAGCGCTACCGATCAGCCGCTGGAGCATGGGGCTGGTGTCCTGCACCACGGCATTGAGATCGAGCGTCTCGGGGCTCAAGACCTGCTGGCGGGCAAACGCGAGTAGCTGGCGGGTCAGACTCGCCATCCGTTCGGTGGTCTTTTGAATCTCCAGGAGATCGGCACGGGCAGACGGACTCAGGCCCGGGTCGCGACTGATGAAATGGGCAAAGCCGCTGACTGCATACAGCTGATTGTTGAAGTCGTGAGCCAGTCCCCCGGCAAGTGCGCCGATGGCTTCCATCTTGGACGCCTGGCGCAGCGCCTCTTCGGCCCGCCTCCGCTCTGTAATGTCGCGCTGAATCGATGAAGCTCCGATGATGGCTCCATCCGGATCCCGGACTGGTGAGACCGTGAGCGCGATATCGATTCGCTTACCGTCGCTACGCAGCCGAGTGGTTTCGTAGTGAGCCACGTGCTCCCCCTGGGCCACTCGCTTCAGAATCATCTCTTCCTCGAGCTGCAGCTCGTCGGGCACCACGGTGTAAATGGACCTGCCCACCATGTCACGAGCGGAGAACCCGTACATCCGCTCGGCGGCCGCGTTCCAGTCGAGAATGATGCCATCCAGGGTCTTGCTCACGATGGCGTCGTCGGATGATTGAACGATGGCTGCCAGACGCGCGGACGTTGCCAAAGCTGTCTTCCGATCGGAGATGTCGCGCTTGATGGAGGAGGCGCCGACGATCCGGCCGCTGCCATCCCGAACAGGTGAGACGGTGAGATCGACGGGGAAGAGGGTGCCGTCCTTTCGCCGGCGGGTGGTCTCGAAATGCGCCACCCGCTCACCTTGCCGGATTCGCTGGAGCACCTGTCGCTCCTCTTCGTGGAACTCAGGTGGAATCAGGAGGTATATAGACGAGCCGATCATCTCCTTGGCGCTATATCCAAAGATCCGCTCCGCCGAGGCATTCCATGTCATCACGATGCCATCCAGAGTCTTGCTGACAATGGCGTCGTCCGAGGACTCGACGATCGCGGCGAGCCGCCCCGCCAGGAACGCAGCGTCTGAGTGCAGTGGCGACACGGGCTCGGAGAATGACACTCCAGTATCTCCAGTGTGAGTGGCAAGACCGGGATGTGAGTAGAAACGTGGCGCGTGGAAGACGTAAGCTAAAACCCTCCCGCTGAGAGAGGCAATTTGTGATGCGGATCACATCTCTACGTTTGAGTATCTTCCTTCATGTGCCTGGTGTTGGTTGGCCTCGATGCCCATCCCGAGTACGCGCTGATCATTGCCGCCAATCGCGACGAGTTTTATGACCGGCCTACTTCATCGGCTGAGTTCTGGGCGGATGCGCCCTCCGTTCTGGCCGGACGCGACTTGAAGGCAGGCGGCAGTTGGCTTGGCATAGACCGACGAGGGCGGTTTGCGGCTGTCACGAATTATCGCCAGGGCCGGCGCGAGCATCCGGGGGCGCGATCCCGCGGGCAGCTGGTCAGTGACTTCCTGACAACGGACGTCAGCGCGGTCGAGCACATGGAGCGAGCTCGACGCGAGGCCGGCACCTACAACGGCTTCAACCTGCTCGCGTTTGACAGCGGCGGCCTCTTTTATTTCTCCAATCGCGCAGGTCAGATCCGCAGGCTGAGCGGGGGCGTGTACGGGCTGAGCAACCATCTGCTGGATACACCCTGGCCAAAGGTAATAGTGGGTAAGGGTGCTCTTGACAGGCTGCTCAGGGATGCGGCCTCGGACCTTACTTCGGAATTGTTTGCGTTGCTGTTGGACTGCAGGCGGCTGCCTGACGCTCTGCTCCCATCCACCGGCATAGGGCCGGAATGGGAGCGATTGCTGTCATCGGCCTTCATCGTCTCCGAGAGCTACGGTACCCGCTCCTCCACAGTCGTATTGGTCGGTCGAGACGGGAGCGTACTCTTCGTTGAACGCATCTTTGGTCCTGGGGGTGTACCGGGGTCCGAGGCACAGTTCGAGTTTCAGATAGAGCCGAGCTCGATTAGAGACGATCGTTAGGAGAGGCGGCCCCCGATTTCACATACCTCATCGCTGCGACGAGCTCCGCCCGATTCCCATCCGCTTTGCTCATCAGTGTTATGAACTTGCTGTAGTCGGCCCTGGCGTCGGAATGATTACCGGCTAACTCGGCCGCTCTCGCGCTGCCGTACAGACTGCGGGCTCTTCCCGGTTCTCTCGCCAGGGTTGCCTGATACGCCTTGCGCGCCTCCATATAGCGCCCGGCTTCGAGCAGCATGTCGGCTTCGAGCTCACGTGCCGGCAGCAGCTCCGCCGGTGTTACCGGGTGCTTGTCGGTGACCTCCTCGCTGTCGGCGGCGGCGCGAGCGAGGACGAGTGCGCCAGCAGTGTCACCTTCTGCAAAGAGCACCCAGGCCCTGGCCGCATCCCGCTTGATGGCGGTCACCCGCGCCCAGTAGGGCTCCTTTTTTTCGGCGGCGAGCTTGGTTAGCAGTGAATCGAGGGCCGCCACCTCCGCCCGTGCTGCTCGGGCATTACCACTCCGGGCAGCCCCGATCGCTCGGGTAAATCGGCTCAGCATCGCCTGGGTCCCGGCGCCTTGCATCTGCGCTATGGGAAACCTGGCCGCCTGTGCCCAGTTGCCACGCTCCAGCGGAATGCGGGCAGCCATGGCGGTCCGATTGTAATCGCCTACCAGGCTCTTGCCCTGCGGAATCGCGAGTCCCTGCGCAACTGCGACGGTCGCCTCCGCGGCTGAATCCTGACCTCGCTGGAGATGTGCGTAGACGGCATAGTCCAGGGCGTGGAGCTGCTCACCGGCGGGGGGAGTTCTTCTGGCGCTGGCGCTGGCGATCCCAGCCCGAAAAGCCGCCTGATTCGACGCGACGGTCTCGTCCCAGTAGCCCAGGCGGATGAAGATGTGAGAGGGCATATGCTGCGCATGGGGCGCCGAGGGTGCGATACGAGCATACCGGCGTGCAGCGCGTAAGCCGTATTGCGCCAGCTGAGGCGAGTCGGTGGAATGAATGACGTAGTGAGCCAGGCCGGGATGATCGGGATGCAGTGCAAACAAAGGATCCAGAATTTCCGCGGCTCGCTTCTGCTGGGCAAAGGTGGTGTCGGTCTTAGGAGCGGTTGCCACCAGCGCGAGTGCATGATACGTGGCGACCTCAGTGTCCTCGGGGAAATCCCGATAGAGCCGCGCCATCGTATCAGCGTACGCTTGGAGCCGGGCCGTGTTGGATGTGCTGGCGGCATCGCTATAGAGGGCGGATACCGCTGATATGAAGCCTGCTTCCCGCGGGGTGCGTGCAGGGAATGACCTGGCCTTCTGTGCTGCTGCCGCACCCCGTGTAAGATTGATGCCGGTTGGGCCACCGGCGAACGGATTGCCCCACGCGTTCATGGCGAGACCCCAGTACGCCATGGCGCACTGGGGGTCTGCTTCCAGGACGCGACTGAAGGCCGCATCTCCCTCCTCCCACCAGAACGAATGTAGTACCGCCATGGCGTGCTCGAACCGCCGCTGCGCGAGAGGGGTGCACGATACCGGGAACGACACCCGGCCTAGGCGCTCCGTTGCGTGGTCGTGGCTCTCCGTCTCCTGAGCGACAATCTTCGGAGCATAGAACAGGACGACACCCATACACGCGACGTGACGCCACATCGATTTCACGGTTGACCTCTTCAAGCGGGAGATGGCCTAATATACCGATTTCGAATTGCGACGAGCCTGGTGCTGGTCCGAGAAAGCGCTGGCCGATTATCAGCTGGCTTCCTCCGGTCCAACGGGATGGGTCTCAGGCAGATCGTCTGCGATGGTGACGTGATCGCCTTGACCTTCGAGATCGAAGCAGGTCGGATGCTCGAACCCGTCCAGCTCATCTTGTACGTAGATGATGTTGTCGGTGTTCGCCTCGCCAACGCCGCCAGGCACATTGTCGAGATTGAGCGCGTGGCGGAGCTTCCAGGCGACGATGTGGTCGGTGCAGGAGGTGTCACCGCTCACGCCTAGGCCACCCAGCAGACGGCCATCTGGCGAATAGAGTGCCAGCCCGCCACCGAAGACATTGATGCCGCCGATCCGCTTTCCGATCATCGGGTCCTTAGTGGTCCCGTAGGCCAATACCGGACCAGCATAAGCAACCCGCGGATCCACTGGATTGCTCTCTTGCAGGCCAAAAAGACTTCCACCGGGCTGCACTGCCGCGAAAAGATTCGCGGTGCTCAGGGCCAGGTTTTCAAGGCTGAAGGCATTCCCGGTGTTGGCCTTCTGGGCAGATATCACTCTGCTACCAGGCCATTGATCACCGCGATGCTGTCCGCTGAAGACGACGTCCACAACCCTGCCATTGCGGTCTAGAATGGTAGCCCACATCTCGAAACCAAGCCCGCCGTTCTCCTCCTCGAGCACGGCGCGCAGGCGATTCCTAAGCGTACTGTGGCTCGGAAGAATGTCGCGGAGGGTGCTGGCCTGAATGCTGGGCGCGGTAGTCTCGTCGTTACAGCCGGCGATTGCCAACACGCCGATCACCAATGGGACAACACGAATGGTACGCATGGTGAACGCTCCTTTCCGTCTTAGTCAGAAGTGGAAATCGCTAGTCACGTGACAGGAGAGTGGGCGGCGGGCTTCGAGCCCGAGTGAACTGACCGGCTTCTGAGATGCGCACACACCGGGAGTGGCTCGCCATGCTGCGCTAGGCTGTGAAGGGGAATGACGGAAGTTGAACGTACTTGCCGGACCGTTGAGCACAAGTAGCTGTCGATTTCCACCCTCCTCGATCGACTTATAGGTAGAAGGCGAAAGTGGTGCCGTTGCGGGTTAAGAATCAGCGAAGGAGGGAGCCATGTTACAGCCAACCATCTACATCCCATCGCGGCTCACAAGGCTGCTGGCAGCACCGATGGCCGCTGTCAACTCTGAGACCGCTCAGGCCCGCGTGGGGCTGGCTCTCATCGCTCTGAGCCGACCCTCCAAGAATCGCTGCTGCGGTCCCTGTCTGGTGAGCGTCAATGCCCGCTGATAGTTCTCGGCAGCCTCATCCAGGTAATTCAGCCTGCGAAAGAGGTCGGCCCGGGCCGAGTATAGCGGGGGATAGCGGACAAGCTCTCCCCGGGCGAGCAGATCGTCCATCAGAAGCAGCCCGGCCCGTGGGCCGTCTCGCATAGCCACTGCCGCGGCACGGTTGAGCTCCACCACCGGCGAGGGATCGGCTCGCAGCAGCACATCGTAGAGTCCCACAATCTCTCTCCAGTCTGTCTCTGCCGCGCTCGGCGCCTCGGCGTGCACCGCTGCTATGGCCGCCTGGAGAGTGTAGGGTCCGAAGCTCCGGGACCGAAGCGCCCGCTCCACCAACTCCACCCCTTCCGCTATCATCGGGCGACTCCAGAGAGAGCGGTCCTGGTCTTCCAGCAGCACCAGCTCGCCGTCCGGGGTGGTCCTACTGTTCCGCCGCGATTCATGGAGAAGCATCAGCGCAAGCAAGCCGAGGGCCTCGGGCTCAGGCAGCAACTCCACCAGCAGGCGGCCCAAACGGATCGCTTCCGCCGAAAGGTCGTGCCGTGTAAGGGATTCGCCGGACGATGCAGCGTACCCCTCATTGAATACCAGATAAATCACGTGAAGCACCGAGGCGAGACGATCCGGCAACTCGGCACGATCGGGCACCTGATAGGGGATGCCTGCGGTCTTGATTTTGGTCTTGGCCCGGACGATCCGCTGAGCCAGTGTCGGTGCGGGAGTCAGAAAGGCGCGAGCGATCTCCTCTGTCGTGAGGCCGCACACCTCGCGCAGCGTAAGGGCGATCTGCGCGTCTGCCGGCAGGGCCGGGTGACAGCACGTGAAGATCAGGCGGAGCTGGTCGTCTTCAACGCCTTCATCCACCTCATCCGGATGAGTGACGCCGTCACCCAGACGCTCGGCGATTGCCCCGAGAGAGTCATCAAATCGCGAGCGCCGGCGAAGCCCGTCGATGGCCTTGAACCTGCCGACTGAGACCAGCCAGGCTCGCGGGTTGCCAGGAACGCCTTCGCTCGGCCAGCGCTCTACCGCGGCGGCAAAGGCATCCTGGAGCGCCTCCTCGGCAAGATCGAAGTCACCCAGTAATCGGATGAGTGTGGCATGCACCCGGCGGGATTCGGTACGGAAGATCGACTCAATGACCTGCATGGGCAGCCGTCTGCGACCTCGGCTCAAGCAAGCGATAATTGTCATCCTGAGTGAAAGCGAAGGATCTCTCCCTGCGCACGGAGAGATCCTTCAGTCGTTTCACTCCCTCAGGATGTGATTTAGGGACCCTCTGATCCCGGGCCCCCGACGCGACTTGAAACCCTCAGGCTCGAGCGCCGGCGGTCTCCTGTTCCCGACTGGCCGCTTCCTGGGAGAAGTCGATCACCGGCCGAACCTCGATTGAGCCCAGGCGCGCCGACGGGATCCTGGAGGCTACCTGAATAGCATCGTTGAGGTCCTTGGCCTCGATCAGGTAGAAGCCGCCCAGCTGCTCCTTGGTCTCCGCGAAGGGTCCATCGGTGGTTGACACCTTCCCGTTCCGGACCCGGACGGTTGTCGCGGTGGCGGTGGGCTGCAGCGCCTCTCCCGCGACATACTTGCCGCTCTTCCGAATTTCATCGGTAAAGCGGAAGTACTCGTCCATAATGGCTTTCGACTCAGCAGGCGGCAGTGATTCCCAGGCCTTCTCGTTCTCGTAAATAAGGCAGAGGTATTTCATGGCTTCCTCCAGATGGGGTGTACTTGGTGGACGCCAGATAGTCGTTCGGAGGGGCGTGGAATCGACATCGTGTTCTACCAAGGCCGGCAGGCCGCCTCGTTGAGCAGGGCGGCGGCCCAGGGCTCTTACCGGTAGTCTCTGTCTTCCTCCCGTAGCACCGAGAGGCTCCTGAATCCAAGATTCAGCAGAGCCTGGAACTTCCCCTTCACTCCTATATTGGCGCCCGATCTCGGCGGATCTCTTTCTTCGCTTACCACTGCCAGAGTCCCCGTTTCGTCCTTGATCTCGTAGGCCCCAACGCCAAGTCCTCCGATCGAGCCTTGCACCTCGCCCCTCACCCGCACCGTCTTGCCGTCGTAGCGAGAGGGATCGTCCAGGAGCTCCCGGATCGGGGTAACCCCTGCGCAGCCTGCGAGAATCAGAACTAAAAGGAGTAGCGGCAGCCGCCGAACAGAGTCGAAACCATGAAAGCGACGGATCATATGGATGGCTCCAGAGGGGGGTTAGCCGGTGAAAGTCCGAATCTACGCGCCCATTGCAGAGCCAGCCAGCGAGTCACTCGAAGGAGTCGTTGATCAGGTCGAACGCTACCGATGCTGCCAGGCCACCGAAAGTTCCCCGTTCCGCAATTTCTTTTGCTGCACTCAGGAAGCCGGTCCACGCGGCGCGTGCCAGCGCACCGCCGACACTAATTCGCCGTACCCCCAGATCCGCCAGCTCCGCAACCGTTGTGAAATTGCTGCTCACCAGCACATTGACGGGCTTGGGCGCGACCGCTCCGAGAACTGCCGAGATCTCGGCACGGTTGCGCAGACCTGGTGCGTACAGGCAGTCCGCTCCGGCCTCAGCATACGCGGTCAGACGACGGATTGTTTCCTCGAGATCCGGCCTGCCGACGATGAACCCCTCCGAGCGGCCGGTAAGCACGACTTCGGCGGTGCTCCGATCAATCGCCTCCCGGGCGGCGCGAACTCGCTCGACGGAAAGTTCGAAATCAAAGAGTGGACTGGACGGGCTTCCGGTGGAGTCCTCGATGGAAAGGCCAGCGACTCCGGTTGTTGCGGCCTTGGAGACATTGGCTGCGACCTGGTCCGGCTCAACCGCAAAGCCACCCTCGAAGTCGCCGTTCACCGGAACGGTGACACTCCCCGCGATGGCGCGAAAATGTGTCAGCGCCTCGTCGAGGGTGACCGTGTTGTCGCGCCGGCCGAGGGACCACGCAAAACCGGAGCTGGTAGTAGCGAGCGCCCGGAATCCCAGCCGGGCCAGCGTGCGGGCGCTGCCGATGTCCCAAGGGTTAGGGATGACAAAGCATCCGGACCGGTGCAAGTCGCGAAATGTCTGGGAGCGGCTGGTCTGGTTCACGAAAGTCTCGGAATGAGGCTCGCCTACTCGCTGTGGCGACTCTCGATTCCAGGCCCCAGACTCTCAGCATGGGACATCTGGTGCAGCGAAGCTGGTACTGCGTTAGGTCCCAGATCCACCGGTAGGCTCACCTCCAGCACCTCGCCATCGACCACCACAAAGGCACGATCTCCCGGTCCTGGCTCGACGTTGCCGAAGCCAGTGAAGCTGCCGAAGGCCGGGATCACCGCTCCAGTCCTGCCGATTACAAAGCAGGGCAGGGTTTCTCGCTGCAGCCCCCGGCCCATAAGGGTGAGACCAGGATGGACATGCCCGGCGAGTCCATAGCCGTCGCCTCGGTCGGCGGGCTCGTGGCGGAACACGAAGGGCGGGACGAACGCGGGAGCGTTGACGCAGTTTATCCGGAGGTCGCTGGGAGGATCACCTGAGTGTCGGTCATGATTGCCCCGCACCAGCAGGATCTCGACCGGTGCAGCTAGGCTGCGCCACCGTCTGAGCTCTGCGAGAGTATGGGAGGCGATACGCCCGGCCTTGGCATGGAACAGATCACCCAGTACAACCATACGACGTGCGCCGGTGCGGGTAAGCGCCGAATCGAGGCGGGCAAGGTCGTCGCTGGTGGTTCCTATCGGAATGGGAATTCCTGCGGCTCGGAAGGTGGACGCCTTGCCCCAGTGGAGGTCGGCGACGACAAGCGTGCTTGCGTTGGGCCACCAGACCGCCCGTTCAGCCAGGAGGTAGACGTCTTCCCCGGCGATCGTCAGCTTCACATCCGTCATCGAAATCCTCTACCCCGGCCTCTTCCCCGCGCGACGCGGGCATTCCCATCACCGGCCGCTCGCTCCAGCGGCGCCACCATTCGTCGCACCCGATCCAGGAGCTTCTCCGAGCTGACCTGCTCCCGAGCCCGGTCCACCAGCAGCGGAAAGGCGAGCGGAGTAGGTCGCTCGACATCCTTGATGCTGACGCGGCCACCTTCGATCCGGGCCAATGTACCGGCCAGGCGGCTCTGCTCCAACTGCTTCTCCAACACTTCGCGGTGAGCCTGAAACAGGAGCAGGTTGTCGGGATCGTATCGTGCGAACACGTCGTACAGGAGTCCGCTCGATGCCTGCACCTGCTTGGCGCTCTTGTTGTTGCCTGGGTACCCTTGAAAAACCAGCCCCGCCACTCGCGCGATCTCCCGGAACTGCCGACGAGCAAGCTCCGCCGCATTGAGACTCGCCGGGATATCGTGAAGCAAATGCTCCGGCGACAACAGTCCTGCGTCGAGCGAGTCTTCCAGCCGCGCAGGTTCTGGCGATAGGAGCTCGAAACCGTAGTCGTTCGCGGCGAGGGTGAAGGTAATCGGGCCCAGCTGCGCAAGTCGATAGGCAAAAAGCGCTGCGAGCCCTTCGTGCACCAGTCGTCCTTCGATCGGGTAGAAGAACAGGTGATGCCCCTCCCGGGTTTCGACCCGCTCGATGAGGAGCTCATTCGCAGCGGGAATGCAGGACCACCGAGCCTGTAGCTCCAGAATGTTCTGGACCGCGGCCATCTCTTCGCCGTCGAAGATGCCCTGCCGTGCCTGATCCAGTTTCACACGCACCGACTGGGCCAGCTCGGAGGAGAGTGCGAGTCGAGCGCCGGTCCAGTGAGGGACTACCGAGCTGGGCTCATTGGCCAACCGGACCCAGGCTGTCATATCCCGAACCCGAACGAACCGGAGTGAGCGGCCGGCAAATGTGAAGACATCACCGGGCCGGAGCCGCGCGATAAAATTTTCCTCCACGCTGCCGATCGCCTTGCCACGAACAAAGCGGACCTGCATGGCCGCCTCGCTCACAATGGTGCCAATGGACATCCGATGTCTCATCGCCACCATCCGGTCACGGGGAACGAAGAGCCCGTGGCGCTCGACTACCTTGTTGTACTCGGGATATGCGCTGAGTGCGGAGCCGCCCCGCGTGATGAAGTCCATTACCCAGCGCCACTCTGCATCGGTCAGGTCGCGGTAGGCTCGAGTGGTCCGTACCTCGGCCAACAGCTCCTCCGAGCGAAATCCACCGCCAATGGCGGCGGTGACGGCGTGCTGCGCCAACAGGTCGAGCGGGCGTTCCACCGGTGGGCGCGATTCGATTGCTCCATGTGCCAGTGCGTCCCGGGCGGCGGCAACGTCCACCAGCTCCAGGGCATTGGTGGGGACGCACGTGAGGCGGCTGACTGCTCCCGGTTGGTGGCCGCTGCGGCCCGCCCGCTGAATGAGCCGACCGACCGCCTTCGGACTGCCGACCTGAAGTACCCGGTCCACCGGAGTGAAATCCACGCCGAGGTCGAGCGTCGAGGTGCAGACAACACAGCGAAGCCGGCCGTCGCGGATCCCGTCCTCCACCCACTCTCTGGTTTTCCGGTCGAGTGATCCGTGATGGAGCGCCAGCACGCCGGCCCAGTCCGGTCGCGCTGCGAGCAGCGCCTGAAACCAGAGCTCCGCAGTGGCGCGAGTGTTGGTGAACACCAGCGATGTGTTGCCCTCCTCGATGGCCCTGATGACTTCGGGCAGCAGCCGAAGGCCGATTTGCCCGGACCATGGGAACCGCTCCATGGTGTCGGGGATGAGAGAGTCCACCGAGAGTCCCTTGGGAACGAGACCGCGAACGATGCGTCCGGATCGAGCGGTCCTCCCTTCGGTCACGCCTAGGAGGGTATCCCGCGCGACGTCGAGATTGCCCAGCGTCGCGGAGAGTCCCCAGGTGCGGAGCTGCGGTTGCCAGTGGCGGAGCCGGGCCAGTGCCAGCTCGGTTTGCACCCCACGCTTGGAGGACATCAGCTCGTGCCATTCATCCACCACCACCAGCACCAAGTGCTGGAATAGGGTGGAGGCATCAGCCCAGGTGAGGAGGAGGGAGAGACTCTCGGGGGTGGTGACCAGCGCGGTCGGGAGCCGCTTGCTTTGGCGTGCGCGCACCCGAGGCTCGGTGTCGCCGGTGCGGGATTCCACCGTCCAGGGAAGACCCAGGTCTTCGACAGGGGCACGCAAAGCAGCTTCGGTATCTGCGGCAAGGGCGCGCAACGGTGTAATCCAGAGGACGGTCAGCGGGGCGGCGGCACGGCCGCGCGGGGCTGGCGCACCGTAGTCCCTGATCCACTCGAGCAGCGGACCCATCCAGGCTGCGTAGGTTTTCCCCGTACCGGTTGCTGCGTGGATCAGGCCGCTCTCACCGGCGAGATAGGCCTGCCATACCTCTTCCTGAAATGGAAACGGATTCCATCCCTCGCTCGCAAACCATTCCCGAACGCAGTCGATTGGTTCCCTGTTGCCACAGATAATCGTCCGCACCGGCCGGACCGGAATGGAATCCTGGTCCTGTGTACGCTCGGCCCGCCGCTTCGCGGCACGCGCGCGTCTAAGGTCCACGGAGAGCGCGGACCCGCGCTGTCGTGATTCGACAACGTCCCGGTCGTCCATCATGCTGTGCTTGTGCAGTGGGACATCATCAATCCACCTCGGAGATTGCACGCACGTACCGGTCGGCCGAGTAGTGGAGCGCCTCCCTGGCATGCGCGCCAATATTCTGCCCGAACCATGCTCCATAGATCTGATCGAACGCGTAGGGCTCCAGCGCCTGAGTGATTCGGCGAACCGCTCCAGCACTCAGCGGGATGTAGTTGGGATAGCTGTACATGAAGCTCACTGTTCTGCGATCCATTCCCACCTGGAGGATGTCGCCACTCAGGAGCGCACCTTTGCCGCTGGCCCCGCCGGCCCAGTGAAGCACAGTCCCGCCCGCAAAGTGGCCGCCTAGCCGAACAAGGGTGAGCCCCGGAGCCAGCGTATGAGTCTCCCCTTGCCAGAACACGATTGCCGGATGCGGCCGCATGACCCACTCGCCGTCGGACGCATGCAGATATATCGGCACGTCGCCGAGGGCGCGGCTCCATTCGATCATCGATGCGTAGTAGTGCGGATGGGAGATCGCGATAGCCGAGACACCTCCGAGCGCCTGAATCGCGGCCACGCTCCGGTCATCGATGAGAGTGATACAATCCCACAGCACGTTTCCATCGGGCGTGCGCACATGCAGCGCCCGCTGACCGATGGCGAACTTTGGCTCGGTGACCAGGCTGATCAGCTCCGGCCCCTCGACATCGAGCCGATTCCTGTGAGTGGATTGCAGGTCTTTGAGGGTGGTCCACTTCTGCCCGTCCCAGCCGACGTACTGCCGCTCGTCCTCGCAGATCAGGCAGTGCTCGGGCGGCAAGACCGCTTCGCCGTACTGCACGCCGCAGGTGGTGCAGATGTAGTTGGGCATTCCTTATATAAAAGCGTGAGCGGGACAAGGACAAACGCGAGCTGTTCACGTTTTCAGCAGTTCCCTCACCCTCTCGATCGTGTCCGCTTCCTCAGGTTTTTTATCCGTTCGCCACCGGGCCATGCGGGGAAATCGAAGCGCGACCCCACTCTTGTGCCGAGTGGAGGGTTGAATGCCTTCGAAATGAAGCTCGAAGACCAGCTCAGGCTTGACGGTCCGCACGGGACCGAACTTCTCGAGCGTATTCCGTCGGATGAACTGATCAACCTTTCGGATCTCCTCATCCGTGAGTCCCGAATAGGCCTTTGCGAGAGGAACCAGCTGATCTCCGTCCCAAATGCCGAAGGTATAATCGGTGAAGAGTCCCGCCCTCCTTCCGCTTCCTGCCTGGGCGTAGATCAGCACCGCGTCAACCGTGAGCGGATCAACCTTCCACTTCCACCAGTCGCCCCGTCGCCGGCCCACGCCGTAGGCCGACGAAAGTCGCTTGAGCATGAGTCCTTCCGCCCCTCTTTCGCGCGCCGAGCGGCGGGCCTGAACGACCTCCTCCCATCGGGTGACCGGCACGACAGGGGAAAGAAGAAGTCGGCCGGAGCTCGGCACTGATGCCACCAGCGTCGTGAGCCGCTGCCGCCGCTCGCTCAACGGCAGCGCACGGATGTCCAGTGCGTGCTCTTCCAACAAGTCATAGGCAACGAGCACGGCAGGCACCTCGTCCAGCACCTTCTGCCCTACATTCTTTCGACCTATGCGGCGCTGAAGCTGGGCGAAGGCGAGGGGGCGGTCTTCCGTCCATGGGAGGAGCTCGCCGTCGATGACGGTTCCTTCCGGCAGCAGTGCACCGACCGCTTCGATCTCGGGGAAACGGCCGGCCAACAGCTCCTCCCCCCGGGACCACAGGAACGTCCTTCCGGCCCGACGAATCAGTTGAGCCCTGATGCCATCCCACTTCCATTCCACGAGCCATGCCTCCAGGTCCCCGAGCTCGGCGGGCGAGTCTTCCAGTTGGTAAGCTAGGAAGAATGGGTAGGGGCGGCTCACGTCGGCGTCCCGAGTGTCGGGCGCAACCAGCCGCTGGAAGAACTCTGCGCTCGGCTCCCAACTGCCCATCAGACGATGAGCGATCACCCCTTCGTCGACACCACTCAGCTCTGCCAACGCGCGGATGACAAGTCGCTGCGAGGCGCCGACGCGAAACTCGCCGGTGATCAGCTTGTTCCAGACAAAGCGCTCCCTCCGGTCCAGCTCTCTCCAGGAGCGGACCATCACTTCCCGCTGGACGTCCTCATCCTCACCCCGAAGTTGAAGCAGCCGGTTCACCCACTGCGAGAGCGGCAGCTCACTCGGTGCACCTGTGTCCGGCAGGATGAGGGTGATGGTCTCCGCCAGATCGCCTACCGCCTGGTAACTCTCCTCGAACAACCAGGCCGGCAGCTCGGCTTCGCCCGATGCCCAGGCTGCCAGCTTCCGTGACCCGACCAGCCGCTTGGGCCGCCGGCCAATCAGGAAGTGGACGGCCCACGCTGCGTCCTCGGGTGGTGCAGTCCGGAAGTAGGACACCAGAGCGGCAACCTTTTCGTTGGTGGCGTTGGTCTCGTCAATGGCGGTAAAGAGCCGCGCGAAGCGCTTCACAGTGGCGGGGCTGAAGGACTGCGAGGCAGCGGCGCAGAATACGGCTCTGCCTCTTGAACGCCCTCGATCACCTCGTCATCCCGTTCGCCCTCGAAGCGGGTCTGCACGGCGTGAGCATCGATGCCGTGTTCAGTCAGCCAGCGGACCACCGGGCCGGTGAACCCATGGGTCACCCAGACCTGGCTTGCTTCAGTAGCGGCAATGGCGCGGAGCAGGTTCGGC
>DATADG010000073.1:0-5952 GCA_036258655.1 Gemmatimonadales bacterium
GCCGTCAACCTGACGGATGGGCTCGACGGGCTCGCCGCCGGACTGGCCGGGATCGCGGCGGCGGCCTTTGCGGTGTTCTCGTATTTGTTCGGGCGAGTCGATGTCACCGAATACCTGAACGTGTTCTACCTGCCGGGTGCCGGGGAGCTGGCGGTGTTCTGCGCGGCGCTGATGGGAGCCACTGTGGGCTTTCTCTGGTTCAATGCCCATCCTGCCGAGGTCTTCATGGGCGACACGGGCAGTCTGGCGATTGGTGGGGCGCTGGGCACGGTGGCCATTCTCCTGAAGGCGGAGTTTCTGCTCCTCGTGATCGGTGGCGTCTTCGCGGCCGAGGCAATTTCGGTGCTGGTGCAGACGGGTACCTATAAATGGTTCAAGCGCACCCGGGGGCGCGAGTATGCCGATGCCCACCGAGTGTTCCGGATGGCACCGCTGCACCATCACTTCGAGAAGCTGGGATGGGCTGAAACGACAGTCGTGACCCGATTCTACATACTGGGACTGCTATGCGCGCTGGTGGCTCTATCCACGCTGAAGGTGCGATGAGGGCAGCCTCTGGAGAGGCGCTCTTCGACCGCTGGCTGGCCAGTGGCAAGGACGTGGCCGTAGTGGGTCTCGGGAAGAGTGGAGTCGCAGCCACGCTGCTCCTGCGTGACCGCGGCATCAATGTCTACGCGTCGGACACGGGTACCGGACCGGCCTACGAAGAATGGGCTGCCACACTCCGCCAGGCAGGAGCGCAGGTCGACCTCGGGGGTCACGACCTGGCCAGAATTTCCCGGGCGGCGGGCGTCGTCGTAGCTCCGGGCGTGCCGCCGCAGGTGCCGGCCCTGGAGACAGCCCGCCAGGCGGGTCTCGAGGTCTATGCGGAAGTCGATATCGGATTCATCGCCCTTGGTCACACTAGGTGTGTCGGAATTACCGGCACGAATGGGAAAACCACCACGACGTCGCTGGTGGCGCACGTCCTATCATGTGGCGGTCTCCACGCGGAGACTGCCGGCAACATCGGCAGGCCACTGTGCGATGTTGCCCGCTCCCCTGATCCCCCTGCCTGGCTGGCACTGGAACTCTCGTCGTTTCAGCTGCACGATGCCCCGCATCTGGCACCGGCCGTGGGGATACTGACCAACCTCGCGCCCAACCATCTGGACCGCTATCGCTCATTGCAGGAGTACTATGGGGACAAGGCGCAGCTCTTCCGGAATGCGGACGCGGGCTCGGTCTGGGTGACGAATGCAGATGACCCTGCGGTGCTGGAGATGACGCGAGGAGTCCCGGGAAAACACCTGCAGTTTTCAATTCTGAAGCAGGCGGATGCCTGGTACGATCGGCGTGGGCAACGCCTCATGATCGGGACCTCCCAGGTTCTCCCTCGCGCCGACCTGCCGCTTTTGGGTGATCACAACGTGGCGAATGCGCTCGCTGCCACTCTCGTGGCTCAGGAGCTCGGGGTGGCCATACACCGGATTGCCGCTGGCCTCCAGTCCTTCCGAGCTATTCCACACCGGGTGGAACCGGTGCGCGAAGTCGGTGGAGTGCTCTGGGTCAATGATTCCAAGTCCACCAACATCACGTCGACTGAAGTGGCTGTTGCCGCGCTGGATCGGCCGTTCGTCCTGCTCCTCGGGGGTCGGCACAAAGGTGAGCCGTACAATCGACTGGCCGAGCGGCTGCAGAGCCGGTGTCGAGCCGTGATTGCCTACGGCGAAGCGGGTCCCCAGATCCTGCGGGATCTTGGATCTACTCTTGATGTCATACCCGCGAGCTCGTTCGACGAGGTAATCGCAAAGGCTCGGCAGCATGCGCGGCCCGGGGACGCTGTTCTCCTGTCCCCCGCCTGTTCCAGCTATGACATGTTTCGCAACTACGAGGAGCGCGGAGATCGCTTTCGCGCCGCGGTGCTGGCACTGTGACCCTTCGAGCAGTCCGCCACCCTGGCGAGATGCGATGGGAAACACGGCTGCTCGGGCTGGTGACGGCAGCCCTACTGGTATTTGGCGTGGCAGCGACCTACGGTGCAGCCAGTCTGTCGACCCTACACGGTCAGCATGCCGGACTGGGCTTTGCTCTCCGCCAGCTCTCCGGAGCGGCAGTGGGCGGAGTGCTGCTTCTCCTGGCGTCGAGACTCGACTATTACCGCTGGCGTCAGCTCGCCTGGCCACTGTTGTTCGTCACCATCCTCTTCCTGCTGATTCCGCTGCTTCCGTTCACGCGAGCGGTTGCGCCAACCATCAATGGAGCCCGTCGCTGGATCGACATTGGACCCATCAACTTCCAGCCTTCGGAGGTGGCCCGGCTGGTCGTGGTTATCTGGTGCGCTATGCTGGCGTCGAAAAAGGGCCAGCAGGTGCGTGAGTTCAAGAAGGGAGTCCTGCCGTTCCTGCTGATTCTCGGTTTGATCTCGATCCTGATCCTGCTCGAGCCCAATCTCTCGATGGCAACGTTGGTCGCTCTCCTCGGTGGTCTGGTGCTGTTCACTGCAGGTGCCAAGATCGGGCACTTTGGGCTGGTGGTCGGCGCCGGCTTGATGCTGGTGTTTCAGCAGATTCGTGACGCCGAGTACCGACTTGCACGCCTGCTCACATTTCTGAATCCAGGAGAAGAAACCACGGAGGCAGGCTTTCAGATTCACCAGTCGCTGGTGGGCATGGGGTCTGGGCAATTGTTTGGCGTAGGATTTGGAGAGGGACAACAGAAGCTGGGCTACCTCCCATACGCTTATTCAGACTTTCTCTTCAGCACTATTGGAGAGGAGTGGGGGTTCGTCGGCGTCCTGGTAGTGGTCTCGCTGTTCGCATTGTTTTGCTGGCTTGGATTTCGAATCGCGCGAACCGCGGCCGATCCCTTTGGGCAGTATCTCGCAGTCGGACTCACGGCGGCGATTGGACTCACGGCGTTCATGCACATGGCCGTCTCGCTCGGCCTCATCCCGACGACCGGCCTGACGCTGCCGTTCATGTCCTACGGCCGCTCGAGTCAGGTGATCTCACTGCTGGGGACCGGGATTCTCATCAACATCGGCCGGCTCCGAGGCAGTCCTCGTGCATCAGGTCCACGTGAGCGGCGGCGGAAGGAAACCGGCCAGCGGGGTGGGGAGGGAGTGGAGCAGCAGGATCGTAGGGAAGTACGTCGACACAAGCGGAGGAAAGAATCAGCGGGCCTGCGCGATCGTGGGTAACGTCCTCCAGTTACCCCTCAGCCACGCCGCCCCGCCGCCCCGCCGCATACTCATCGCCGGAGGTGGCACCGGCGGGCACCTGATGCCTGCCCTGGCCATTGCCGACGCCCTCACGGCTCATGCTCCTGATATTGAGCCGGTGCTGATCGGCGCCACTCGTGGGGTGGAGGCCCGGATTCTACCTGGCCGGGAATACCGATTTCACTTGCTGCCCTCTGAGCCGATCTACCGGCGTACCTGGTGGAAGAACCTGCGCTGGCCGTTCGTTGCCGGACGCCTGCTGCGCGAAGTGAGCCGGGTGTTCGATGTCGAGCGACCTGCCGTTGTGCTGGGTACCGGCGGGTATGCGTCGGGTCCCGTAGTATGGTGGGCGGCACGGCAAGGCGTTCCGACTGCTATTCAGGAGCAGAACGCGTATCCCGGGTTGGCGACTCGCTGGCTCAGCCGCCGGGTGCGACACGTTTACCTCGGCTTGCCAGAGGCTCGCCGCCTTCTCCGTTTTGGTGCTGCAACCCAAGTGTTTGATACTGGAAACCCGATTGCTCCACCGGCGCCATCCCGGCGATCAGCGGGACAGGCAAGATTCGGAGTCAATGGCACTCGCCCAGTTGTTTTAGTGACTGGCGGCAGTCAAGGTGCATTGGCACTGAATCAGAGCGTTGCTGCGTGGTTGGATGATGGTGGACCGGATCCCGCTGATCTGATCTGGATTACCGGCCGGGGCACCTACCAGCAGTTTCAGAAGTATCAGTCGCCACGTGTCCGGGTTCTGGACTTCCTGGATCCCATGGCCGATGCGTATTCGGTGGCCGATCTGGTCGTCTCCCGAGCGGGCATGATTACGGTGGCGGAGCTCTGCGCCTGGGGACTTCCGAGCGTCCTGGTTCCGCTCCCCACGGCTGCGGCCGATCACCAGAACTACAACGCCCGGGTCCTTGCCGACGCCGGTGCTTCGCTCGTGGTTCCCCAGACCGAGCTCACTGGCGCACGGCTCAAGGAGGTGATGCAGGGGTTACTGGAGGATACCGAGGGCCGACGGCGGATGGCTGCGTGCGCCCTGGCTCGTGGCCGGCCTCAATCCGCTCAGGAGATAGTGTCCAAGTTATTGACACTCATTCACTGAGCGCACTTTCAGAACTTGCGGCACCATCTTACATTAGCCCGGCAATCATGGCACTGTTTAACCCCACGGATAAGCGCACGGTGCACTTCATGGGCATCGGCGGTGCGGGGATGAGCGCATTAGCGCTCATTGCCTGTCGCCGGGGGGTTTCGGTGAGTGGCTGTGACCTGGACGTGTCGGGCGCCGCTGACCTTCAGGGCCTCGGCGTTCCGGTTCGCCAGGGCCATGACCCGGCACACCTGGCCGGGGTCCGCGCGGTGGTGGTGACGGCGGCGGTACCCAATTCACATCCAGAGCTCCAGCGAGCGCGCGAGCTCGGATTGCCGATCGTTCCTCGAAAGCTGGCTTTGGCGGAGCTGATCGAAGGAGCTTCGACGGTTGGAATCTCCGGCACCCACGGGAAGACCACGACCACGGTCATGACCACCGAGGCGCTCACCGCAGCGGGCTTGAATCCGACCGGCATAGCCGGAGGAAGAGTGAGCGAGTGGGGAGGCAACGCCAGGATCGCGGGAGAGCAGCTGTTTGTGGTCGAAGCCGATGAGTTCGATCAGGCGTTTCTCACGCTCACACCGACGGTGGCGGTGGTCAACAACGTGGAGCCCGATCATCTCGAGTGCTACGGATCTATGGAGGCGCTCGAAGATGCGTTCGTTGAGTTTGCCGGTCGCGCTCGCGTCGCCGTGGTGAGCGCGGACGATCCGGGTGCGGGCAGGGTCGCTGCACGACTGTCGAACCGCATAGTGACATTCGGTCTTGCAGCCGATGCCGACCTCCGCATCGGCGACATTATACAGGAGGCAGATCGGACAGACGCGAAGGTGCGCTGGCAGCATGGCCGATCACTCCATGTTCGGTTAAAAGTGCCAGGGCTACACAACCTGCGAAACGCGGTGGCAGCCCTTGCTGTGGTGGATGCACTGGGTGGGGCGCTCGAGCCGGCCGCCGCCGCGCTCGGTGAATTTTCTGGAGTCGGACGGCGCTTTGAACGTTTGGGTGAATTTGGTGGTGTGGCGGTCGTTGATGACTATGCCCATCATCCCTCGGAGCTCACCGCAACGCTCTTGGCGGCACGCCAGGCGTTTCCCGGACGGCGGCTCGTGGCGGTGTTCCAGCCACACCTCTACTCTCGCACGGCTGCGCACGGCCAGGCCATGGGCCAGGCTCTCGCGGCCGCCGACCTGGTAATCGTGACCGAGATCTACCCGGCACGGGAGCAGCCGATCGCTGGTGTGAGTGGCCGGCAGGTGGCGGACGCCGCCGAACGTGCCGGAGCGGATGCCCGCTTCGAGCCGACTCGAGCGCGTGTGGGACAAACCGTCTATCAAGCACTCCGGTCGGGGGACGTCGTGCTCACGCTGGGTGCGGGCGACATTACGCGGGTGGCTCCCGAGCTGGTGCGTTGGCTGAGCGCCGCCTAGCCCGCGGCTCGCTCCAGCGATCTCGCCTTGGACATGGGTGGCAGGTGTTCGGCGGTGTGGTCGCCGCCATTATGCTCTGGTTCGGCACGCCGGAGGTCCTGCGCCGGCTCGAGTTCTTTCGGGTCAGGCGAGTGGAAATTGAAGGATCTCGGTATCTTGTTCCAGCAAAGATCACT
This sequence comes from Gemmatimonadales bacterium, assembly GCA_036258655.1. Taxonomy (GTDB): domain Bacteria; phylum Gemmatimonadota; class Gemmatimonadetes; order Gemmatimonadales; family GWC2-71-9; genus CAVVWJ01. Next base: position 5,902 of record DATADG010000073.1, read on the forward strand.
GCCGCACTGGGGTTGCACGACCGGTCCAGTGTGTTTGACGATCTCCCCGCT
>DATADG010000074.1:0-4368 GCA_036258655.1 Gemmatimonadales bacterium
CCTGGTCGCAAGCGCCAGTGCCAGGCGGTTGCCTCCGATGATGCCGTGAGCCAATCGGAGGCTCCGCTCGCGCCGGAACCGCTGGCGCAGGCTGTAGCCGCCAGCAAGACTCTCCGTCGTAGAGAGTACAGCCTTGATGCCCAGGCGCCGAGCCAAGCGCAACGACACAGAGGCGGGCTGGGTCCAGGGCTCCTCCTCAATGTGGAGCACGTCGGGCCGAAAGTCGGTGAGCAACCGGCGCAAGGTTTTCGTGTTCCAGTGCAGCCGTGCCGGTTCTGCCATGCGGCCTCGCACTGCAATCGGCACCACGCGCACGCCCGTGTCATCCCCCCACGTGGTATCGTGAGACCTGCCGTCGTTCGCCGCCCAGCGATCCGGCACCGCGACAGCCAGGCTCACGCCAAGACCGGCCAGCGAGCGGAGCTTTGCCCGGTTGGCGGGATCGGCATAGAGATGAGAGACAATGACAGCGCGCATGAGGTCAGTCGTTAGTCGCTGGTCGCCAGTGGCCAGGCATGCGAATAGCCAATAGCGAATAGCCAGGAGCGCCATCAATATAGATCGGATACTCGCCTCCAACGACGACCATGCGAATTCTCCATCTCGCCAAATACTACTGGCCGCGCTCTGGCGGCATGGAGCGCGTAGTTCAGACGTTGGCGGAAGGTGCAGCCAACCTGGGGCACCAAGTGGAAGTGGTCGCGGTAGAGAGCCTGGGCCGGCGCGGGGAGCCGGTGCGCCAACGCTCGCTGGTTACCCGCGCCTTTTCATTCGCCGCGCTCGGATCGCAGGAGATCGCGCCCGGTTACATCGCCGCCGCCTGGAAGCGGGCCGACATCATCCATCTGCATCATCCCCATCCGCTTGCCGATTTGGCCTGCCTTCTCCGGGCGGGCACCACGCCAGTCGTCGTGACTCAACATGCCGATGCGCTTCGATCGATCTATCGGCCTATGACTCGGCTCATAATCAAACGGGCGCGCGCTGTCGTAGTGCCAAGCCGGGCGCATCTGGCGCTGTCGCGCGAGCTGCGTGGATTTGAGAGTAAGGTGGAAATCATTCCATTCGGGATCGATCATACCCGCTGGGAGGTAGTGCCGCCGCCGCCACCCGGGGCGCCTCCACGGGCCATCTTTATTGGACGTTTGGTGGCTTACAAGGGGCTCGACATTCTGCTGCGCGCATTAGAGCAGGTGCCGGATCTCAGACTGGACATCGTGGGCTCCGGTCCCGAGGGTCCTCGGCTTCGTACTCTCGCGCAGGCTCTCGCGATCACCGACCGGGTGCGTTGGTACGGCGAGTATCCCGATGCCGACCTTCCGCGACGAATGGCCGATGCGGATTTTCTGGTGCTGCCCTCCGTGACTGTGGAGGAGATGTTCGGTCTGGTTGTTCTGGAGGCCATGGCTGCGGGGCGGCCGGTGATCACGACCGCGGTCCCGAGCGCGGTTCGCGAAGTCAATGTTCCGGGCGTGACCGGGTTGGAGGTACCGCTGCGAGACGTGCCCGCGCTTGCCCGGGCACTCGAGACGTTGAGCCGCGACAGTGGCCTCCGAGCCACTCTCGGCCAGGCGGGGCGGAGACGAGTGGCCGAACGCTTCACCCAAACGGCAATGGCGGCAAAGCACATCGAGCTTTATGAGCGAATACTGTCATCGCCGACGTAGACGCTTGAAACGGCGACACGTCTCCCCACCGTCAGCAGCTGGCGTGGGCCCGCTCACCGCGAGCGGCCAACCAGCCTACAAAATTCGAGGGTCTGTAGCTTCCGTCCCTGAAGGAGTGCGCCCCCATGCACGGTAGTCAGTGTAGGGTAGCTCTCATGCTGGCTATCTCCCTGCTCGTGACCCCGCGCGCAGGAGAATCTCAGACGCCCGCCGATCTCCAGACCAATTCAGATGGACCTCACTTCTGGCAGGCGGCGGCTGGTGTCGCCGTCGCGAACCTGATCCCCTGGGCGCACAACGCCTTTATCGCGGACTGGCCGTGGGCCAGGGTGGGAACCCGAAGCTGGGGAGAGAACCTGCGGCGGGGACTGGTCTGGGACGACAACACCTTCCATGTAAATAATTTTTCCCATCCGTACCACGGCAGCGTCTACCACAACTCGGCCCGGGGGAGCGGCTTCGGTTTCTGGGCGTCAGTCCCGTTCGTAGCAGCTGGCAGCGCGACCTGGGAGTTCTTCGGCGAGACAATCACTGCCTCGTTGAATGATCTGGTCACGACCACCCTGGGGGGCGTTGCCCTCGGCGAGGTCACCTACCGGCTCAGTATGCTCCTGCGGTCTAATCGAGCACGAACTGGATTCGGCCGCGAGCTGGGTGCGTTTGCTCTGAGCCCGATGGCCCGAACGCAGGGTCTGCTGCACGAAGCGGGTGAGACATCACGTATTCTTGGCGAGAGCCGTAGTACCGAGCCGGCGCAGCTCGCGATGGGCCGGTATGCGGGACAAACATTCATCGAGCTGGCGGTTCGCTACGGCAATCCGTTCGATCCCGGGGCCCTTCGGCCCTATGACATGTTCGAGCTCCGGTTCCAACTCAGTCCACACAGCAGCGAGGTCATTCAACACGTCGCCATATCCGGACTCCTCACGCGAACGAGACTGAACCGAACGAAGCACAGCGAGCTGATGCTCGGCGTGTTTCAGCATTACGATCTCGATGATCTTCCCGCGCTTCAGACCAGTGGCTACAGCGTGAGTGCCGCGCTGCTGTACCGTCGTGCGTTCGGTGCTCGCATGGAGCTGGACCTCAGCGCGCACGCCGAGGGCCTCCTGCTCGGCAGTATTACATCGGAGCAGGGGAATTACTGGCGGCGCGACTACGACATGGGCCCGGGCGCTGGTGCACGCCTGGGAGTGTCCCTGGTACGGGATGGACACGAGTGGCTTCGGGCCGATGGACGATTGTTGTGGCTCCACAGCGCCTACGGGAGCGGGGGAGATCACGTTGCCAGCTTCCTACGCCTCAAGGGGGCCATTCCCCTCCTGGGCCCAGTTGGCATAGGTGGTGATGTCGCCGTTACGACCCGGCACAGCAGCTTCCCCGCGGCAGCGACCGTCCGCCGGCGAGTTGAGCAGCTGCGTGCCTACCTGACCTGGGCGCCTCACTGAGGCGAGCCGGCATTGCGAAGGCTGGAGCAGTCGGCGATTTTGCCGGGACAGGAAAGAAGAAGGAGAGATGTCGCAGAACATACTCGTCGTCGACGATGAGGCGGTGGCCCGGAGGTTCATCGAGCGGGCCCTGGTCCACGAGGGGTATCGCGTCATGCTGGCGAACGACGGCGAGCAGGCGCTGGAGCTGCTCCGGGCCACCCGGCGCAAGGTGGCGCTGGTCATCACCGACCTGGTGATGCCCGGGATGGGCGGCCATGCCTTCGCCCTTGAAGTCGCCCGCCTCCCGTCACCACCGCCCCTTCTCTATATCTCCGCCTACGAACGCCCCCAGGGCGAAGTGGCCAAGCGATTCCTCCGGAAGCCCTTCACGACGGAGGAGCTGGTGAGCGCAGTAAGGGGCTTGATCTCGCCTCCGCAGGAAGTCCGCTCCTGACCTAGGTCCCCACCTAAGCACAAGCGCTGGATCTACTTACCTGGCCAAGAACGGCGGCACTCTGTGCTGGACATCACAGCGTCTCCTGGTCCGGAAGCTAAACTCGTGCATACCCGGGAGGGGTGTGTTACTTTTGTGTGTCTCAGCGCCGTGGTTCACCCGGCGCTTATCCATAAATCTGGAAGGTTCCGGTGCGAGTTCTCTTACGTCTTTTCCAAGTCTCCTGGATAGCCACGGCGCTGGCCTGCGGTAGCGATCTCAATATCCCTACCGATCCCGCCGACGAGGCACCTGCGGAAGCAGCGGTGAGCGCCAGCCGCTCATCCGTTACGGCCGATCCCACAAAAATCGTCGCTGGCTCGGGGGTTGCCGTTATCACGGTGACAGCCCGCGATGACGACGGCAATCCGATCGAAGGAGCCATTGTTTCGCTTCAGGGCACCGGTACCGACATCACGCTGACCCAACCGACCGGCGTCACGGGCGCTAACGGCATGACCACCGGTACGCTCCAAAGCGGCGTGCCGGGATTCAAGGTCGTCTCGGCGATGATCAATGGGACGGTTCAGGTATCGCAGACCGCTCAGGTGGAAGTGGTCGTGCTCAGCGCGAGCAGGCTCGAGCTGGTTGCGGGAGACGACCAGACGGCACCGGTAGGAACCGCAGTGCCAATCCAGCCCGCTGTGCGGGTGCTCAACAGCCAGGGCCAGCCAGTGCCTGGGTATGGGGTGAGCTTTGCGGTGACGAGTGGTGGCGGCACCGTCAATCCTGCCACACAAACTACAGACGCGGCCGGAATCGCCCGCGTGGCCTGGGC
>DATADG010000075.1:0-13138 GCA_036258655.1 Gemmatimonadales bacterium
GCTGCACTTGGGTAATTGCTAGCCTTTCACCCTTTCTCCACCGGCAGCCTCACCGCATTCCCCCACTCGGTCCACGAGCCATCGTAGTTTCGCACCTTGTCGAACCCTAACAAGTAGGTCAACGCGAACCAGGTATGCGATGACCGTTCGCCGATCCGGCAGTACGCGATGGTTTCTGCGTCGGGACGAAGGTTGTTGTCCTGCTCATAGAGCTTCCGGAGCTCGTCGGCCGGTCGGAAGGTGTGGGTCTCCGGGTCGATAGCCTTCGCCCACGGAATGCTCTTGGCCCCTGGAATGTGCCCACCCCGGAGACACCCTTCCTGCGGGTACTCCGGCATATGCGTCTTCTCCCCCCTGAACTCCTCGGGACTCCGGACATCGACCAGTTGTCCCTTCTTCCTGAGGTGAGCCAGCACATCATCTCGAAAAGCGCGAATACGGGTGTCGTCCCGCTCGCCGACGGTGATGTTCCCTTCCCGGTACTTCGGCTGCTCGGTGGTGAGCGGCCGGCCTTCATCGACCCAGCGGAGCCGGCCACCATCCATGACCTTCACCTTCTGGATGCCGAACAACTGCAATACCCACAGGGCGTAGGTCGCCCACCAGTTGTTCTTGTCGCCGTAGAACACGATGGTGGTGTCCTGGTTGATCCCTTTGGAGCGCAGCAGTCGCTGCAGCTGTTGGCGATCAACGTAGTCTCTCACCACCGGGTCATTCAGATCGTTGGTCCAGTCGATCTTTACGGCCCCGGGAATGTGTCCGGTATCATACAGCAGCAGGTCCTCGTTGGACTCGACCAGCCGCACCTTGGGGTCATCGAGATGCTGCGCCACCCACTCGGTCGAGACCAGCACTTCGGGATGGGCGTACCCGCGATCCTCGATCGGTGTTACTGCGGGGACGGACTGTACGGGACTCATGGCGTTCTCCTTGTGTAGACTGCTCGGGGTCGACTGCAAAAAAACAAACCGGCCGCTAACCTCGAAGGGCGCGGCCGGTCGACAGCGTGGTCGTTTGCAACTATTCCGCGAAGGCCGCTCCCTCGAGACGAACGGATCCCATGGTACAGCAGCACCCGACGGCCGGGAGCGAAACGGAAGTTGAGACCGGAAGATTCATGATGGAGAAATTACGAGCGGATGAGTCGGAATGTCAATCGTCCCGCGGGAAGCGGCTCACGCAGATCGGATCTCGATCGGCACCGGGGCGCTGAGGGCGCGGTACCGGCTCCGCATCCAGGACAGGACCTTGAGGCGAGCCACCGTCCCGAGCACACGACTCGGCGCGATGCTCGCTATGGCACGAAATGAAGCAATGTTGTTGGGGTGGATGATCATCCAGCTACGCTGAAAGCCTCGATCCCGCCCCAGCTGAAGTCCTCGGCTTAGCAGTGCGGCGGCTATTCCTCGCCGCCGCTCGGTGCGTTTGACCTTTACCTGCCAGATGTAGAGAGTATCGGATGGCAGTGGGAGATCATAGCTCTCGTGCCGGCTCTCGATGGCTGGAGAAAACCAGGCGTATCCCACCGCCTGCCGGCGCTTCCATGCAACCAGGCAGACCCGTCCGGCGGCCGCGGCCTCACCAAATTGCTCGACCAGCCGGCTTCGCCCCATGTCGCCTAACAGCTGCCAGTCCGGGCCGCCAAAAATTCTGATATCGACCTCTTCCGGTGGCGCCATCTCCGCCAACCGTGATAGATCGGTCTCGACCACGAATCGGCGAACGTAGCCACCCACCCGGTCCACGGTTCGCTTGCGGACCTCCTCCTGAATGGCAGACCACCCGCCAGCGCGCCATGCACGCATGGCATCGCCGGGGAAAGTGTGGATGTCTCTGAGATACTTCGCGAGATTCATTCGCCGGCGTACACCCGAAGATTGACGTCCTCTTCAACCAGGACCGGCTCCCGGCTGAATGCCCGCCGCGCCGCCGGCGATTGCACCCGGACTGCGGCGACGAGTGAGAGGGGATCCACCACCGGTGTCAGTCCCCACTTTCGCTTGAACTGCTGGAGTGCGTCATTGCAGAACGAGCCGGTCCGCCCCGCATCCAGTGCTCGGAATCCCTGTGCCCGTGCCCATTCGACCGTCAATGCGAGGATGGCCACACCTGCGCCCAGCCGCAAGAGGGCTGGATCACCGTCTCGAACTCCCGAGATGGCCAGCCACAGCGTATCCCCCCTCAGCCAGAACCTCCGAAATCGGGCGGTCGCTCAGGTCCTCCTTCGTGGTGATCGGAATGAGGTCAAGGTCAACCGTCATGGAAGCTCCGACCGTGGAGGGATGGTCACCGGCATCGACTGTATCCGCGCTCGTGCGGTTTCCATCTGCCTGCCTTCGCGATTTTCGCGACTCGCCTTCCGGACTGTGCCGGCCCATTGGGCCAGGAATGGAGTGGGGTCCGCCGCAGACCAGACCGCGTCCACCCAGGGTCGGAGATAGCTGCCGACGAAGTCACCCCACCGCCACTCTGCATCTCGCTCCTGCACTGCTGTGTACAGCAAGTCGGCGTGCAGGTGCAGCCAGATCCCTGGCCATAGTGCCGCCGCCGCGCTCACGTTTTGCCGCAACGCGGCCTCGCGCCAGACGAGCAGGGGATAGTTGACAGCACATCTGGCCGCCAGCGCGTGACTCGGGTAACAGCGGCCATCGACCTCCAGAAGCCGGTAACGCCGGTCCCGAGGATCCAGTTTGTATTCCAGGCTGGCGATTCCCCGCCACCTCATCCGGCGGAGCAGCTCCAGGCTCGGCTCCCGCAGCGCGTGCACCATCGCAGGCTCGGCGGCTCGTGCGGCGCCGTAGAACCGAGGACCCTTGCGGAGGGTGCGGAACATAAATTCGGCTGCCGGCCTGCCCCAGCGGTCCAGGTACACAGTGTAGGTAAAGAACTGGCGATCTCCACCGGGGATGAGCTCGTATACGTCTGCGACCAGCCCGGCCCGCTCGATTCCATCCACGGCGGTGACTAGCTCGAGCGGGTCCCGCGCGACCAGGAGCTTCCTCTGGAATTTTTCCCAGAAACCGGAACCGCCGGCGGGCTTTACCACGACCGGATAGGCAATGTCGTTACGAGCGGCAGTGTGGCGGTTCGCCGCGCCGTAATATCGGGGTACACTGATACCAGCCTCGGCTGCGATCCGGTGCGTGTTCGTCTTGACGGTGACCTGCCGGACCACGTCGGGCTCGGGCACGGTAGGCGGATACCATCGGGTCAGAAGTTCCCGGTACGACGACAGCGCCGTGAGGGCGTTGTCGTTGGTCGGGATCACCGCCCAACCCTTCCAGCGCCGAGCCTGGTCCTGCAGCAGATCGATCAGGCCATCGGGCCGGCGGTGCAGATCGAGAACTCGATGCACCTCGTGCGCGTAGCGGGAGTGGTGCGCAATGTCGTGTGGGCTGGTCAGCACCACCGCTGTGCGCACTCCCGCTCGCGCAAGACTCCGAAGGGCACTTACGCCGTTGGCGTAGCCGCCGATGACCACGGCGCCTGGTGTCATCCGGCGAGAGCCTCCACAACGCGAAACTTGGCCCGGGGTCCCGTCGGCAAGCGATCGACAAACTCGACGTCGGCGTCCAGAAATGGAGCTACGTCCGATCGCAGTGCGCTCCGAGCCTGTTCGGGCACCAGTTCTCGGTCGGCCGCAGCCGTGAGTATGGCCCGAACCCACACTCTGTCCTGGTTCAGCTGCGACACGGATGACGTTACTACATCGACAGCAATACCGCCTTCGATCGACCCCTGAGGCAAGGCAGCGGTCGCTACACCCGCACCGCCACCCAGCGGTGGGTACTCGTAGTTCAGGACCAGGATGCACATCTCGGACTGCTCCCACGGGAGAAGAGACGAGCCGTACCCTGCCCCTCTGCGGACGGCGGCGGGCGAACAATTCGGCTGGGTTAGGGATGCGAGGAAATGCGCGGCGTGGTGGGGGCAAGAGGCACGCCAGCCTCAGGGGAACGTCGGTCGACACTGCAGCTTTTGTCAGCCGATCCTAAGCTCATGAGACACGATTTCTTTGCGCTCCAATTCCGGCGCACACATCCTACTGCAACCTCACGGTGCACGCTGGCGTTGTGGCGGGGTGGCCACATGGGAGCCCTCACCGAGCCTCGGTGCGGCTTACATCCGAAAGAGGTAGCTCAGCTTGAGGAAGAAACGGTCTTCCGCCCGGCGCAGACTGGCCAGACCCAGCTGGGTGGGATCCGTGAGAGTGCTGCCATAGCCGGCAAAAAGCACAGTGCCGGGGTTTGGCTGGTAGGCAAAGAGAAAGTCACCCCGGAACGAGCGGTGATTGAAAGCGGAGGCGCGGACGTAGGTGTTGGATTCGGCATCGAAGACGAGAATTGGGGCTTGGGTGCGGGTGTCGTCACGAAGCGCGTCTCGACGCTCGGTGGTGTATTCGCCCACCAGGCGCAGGAACACCGGCCGCGAGAGCTGATACTCGACTTTCAAGCGAGGGCTGCGCCAGATATTCACGGTGCTGCCGTCGGTACGGCGACCTACATACTGCAGCCGGTACAATCCGTTGAACCGCAGCTTGTCCGTGGGGCGCCAGTCCAGAGTGACGTCCAGCCAGCGGATGTTGGCGCTGGCCCACTCGAAGAAGTTCTCGTCCCGGCCCCAGAGAAAGAACACCTTGCCGGAAAATCGGGCGAACTCGGGGGTGTCGAGCGACAGCACATAATCGAGGTTGGGAATGGTCGGTGTTCCGGTGAACGGGACCGTGTCGAGACCCACGCCACCGGGGCCCGGCACCTCGAGCGCGTAGTCGGCGTAGACATCCGCGGGATACCCGAAGCGCTCGATCAACATCGAGGCGCCGAGCTTCCAGCCACCCTTGAGCCTGGTATTGGTATTGAGATGAAGCTTCTGATCCTGGATTCCCTCGCCATTGACGAAGCGGCTGTACTCCCAGGTGCCGTCCAACGCCACGTCACCAGTAAAGCTTTCCAGCCATCCGCCTTCCTCTCCGTATAGTGTGACACTGTGGTCGAGGTTGGCGCGCACCACGCCGAGCCGGGAGATGAACCCGCTCTGCGCCCGGAAGTCATCCGCAATGCCACTGAACAAGTACCGGGCGCCAAAAGTGCGGCCATTCCGGGCGGCACGCACCGACCAGAGCGGACCGGTTTCCGTCACGCCATCTCGCCGGGTTCGGCTGCCCGCCACCTGTAGCTGCGCGCTATACACCTCTCCGAAGACCAGGCGCGAATCCAGCCCGAGCATCCGATTGTAGTGGTCGCCATCGATCTTGTCAGTGTACACCAGGCCTACGCGGGACTGTGATCCCACGTCGCGCTGAATGCGAAGCAGGTTGTACACCGGATGATCTTCACCGGACGCAGAACCGATGCGATCGTCCACAGCGCTCAGCAGGGCCACATCGGTACCAAGGGTCTTTCCCGTGAGCTTGGCCGCGGCAACCGGCTGAATGATCCGGCGGGTGTAGATCAAGTTGTTGGGAGTGGAGAACTGCTCGATTCCGTCGAGAAAGAAGGGCCGCTTCTCGGAGAAGAACAGCTCGACCCGGGGGTCGAACGCAAACTCCTGGGCGTCGGACTCGACCTGAGAGAAGTCGGGGTTAGCGGTGCCGTTCAGGGTGAGGTTGTTGGTGAGACCCCAGCGAACGGTGCCGCCCAACTCCGGTCCGCCGCCCGCATAGCGCCATCCATCGGCGCCGGGTGTTCCCGTGGTTCTCGACGTCAGTGATGGCGTGAAGTCGAGTACCACGCCACGGCGGAGATCGGCCAGGCCTATCAGCCTGCCTGACTGTGCCAGAAACGATGCTCGCGCGCGCTTGGCGGGTGTCCAGGAATCCTCGCGTCCGGAGTGCTGCACCACCCGCACGATGTTGATGCCCCAGACCTGTTCGCGCCCGGGCTGGAACCGGAGGCTCTTGAACGGAATCCGGACTTCCACCTCGTAACCGTACTCGGTGAGCCGCCCCCTTGATTCAAACACGAAGTCCGGGCTCAGGTCGGCTGCTTCCCGCTTGACCACGGCGTTGTTGAAGCCGTTCCCGGTCGTGGCCCCGGTCTCCACCAGCGCGCCATCAGATTGCACTCCGTAGGGATTTACCGCAAAGACAGTGGCCTGTCTTCCGTCGTTGAATGTGCTCAGCAGGATCTGCACGTGGTCATCCGCAGCAATACGGTCGCGATCGGCCAGCGTGGCGTGCACCTCGCCGTGGGATTCGAAGGCCCGGATACCGAAATGAATGGCGGTCGGCGCATACCACACGAGAACCTGCGTGGAGTCTGCAGCCGGAACACCGTCATTGGGGGAGAACTGGGAGAACCCGGTGAGCAGGGCGGCTTCCTTCCACACCGCCTCTTCCAATTTCCCATCGAGCTCCGCCTCGAAATCGAGCCTGGGCGCGCGCACTTCCAGCTGCCCCGACCGGCCATTGTAGATCGGCGGCATCGGAATCGAATCGACAGCGAAGAAGAGGAGCGCGGACAGGAGCATGGGTGCCTACTTAGAGGATACGGCAGGACCCCATTTCGGGTTTCCGCGTTCTCGCCGCGTCCATCAATCGGGCGGGGAGCCAGACGTCTGCCAATGACCGGACAGACCAGCGGCTATATTACTGAGCAAGACGACACCAGCATTCAATGGAGAATCGATGCTGAAGCTTGTGCTCGGAATCAGCGGATTGGTGGCCCTGGTGGTCACGACTCCAGGGCTGGCTCAAACTGCTCCTCCCGCTAGAAAAGAGCCGATGGCCCAGGGGCGGCCTTTGAGTGCCTGGATATCCGACCTCAAAGCCCCGGCACCCGAAACCCGCAACGCGGCAGCATATCAGATTGCTGGCATGGGTCCCCAGGCAGCGGCTGCCGTACCCGCGCTCATCGAAGCACTGGACGACCCGATTGCCGCTGTGCGCTATCCAGTGACGGTCGCGTTGCTCGAGATCGGCCCCGGCGCCAAGGCAGCGGTGCCTCGGCTCCTGCAGATGATGGAGGAAGAGATAAACGACGAGATTGCTGCGGGAGCTCGCCGCGCGCTCAAACACATCGACCCTTCCGCGATACCCGCACAGTAGCATTGCCGTTTGGCGGTCCTAGCAGCACCCATTCCCCGAGGCCTTCACCCAACTCTGACCGTCTCGCTGGGCAGCCTGCCTGTGCCGGCGGTTGCCATCAGCCACTGTATCGTCGGAAGGAGTAGCCGGAGCAGGATGCCCGCCGAGGTGCAGGACACCACGAAGATCAGGAAGAAATCCGCTTGGCCGCCAAGCACCTGGAATACCTCTCCCCGTTCGATGCGCTCCACCATTCCTGCCAGATACCCGCCGATCAGATTGGCAATGAAGTTCGCGGTGAACCAGATGCCCATGAGCATGGAAGCAAGACGTGCCGGGGCTGCCTGGCCTACAAATGAAAAGCCGGCGGGAAGAAAGCAGAGCTCGCCCACGCTGTACACGAAGTAAAAGCAGATCAGGTACCAGGGACTTACCCGCTCGCCACCCTGACTGGCCATGGCCCCGGCGACCATGACTACATAAGCCACTCCGAGCAGGATGAGTCCCAGAGCCATCTTGGCGGGAGAGCTCGGGCCGCGGGCTCCCAATCGCTGCCACAGGCTCGCCATCACGGGAGCCAGCAGGAGGACGAACAGTGGATTGACCGCCTGGAACCACGCTGCCGGGATCTCTTCTCGGGGGACTACCTTCGCAACCCATCCGCTGACGCTCCGGTCGGTCCGCTCGGCGGCGAAGATATTGAGCGATGACCCGACCTGTTCAAAGGCCAGCCAGAAGAAGATTACGAAGAACGTCATGATGAGGAGTGCCAGTATCCTCCGCCGCTCTGCAGGCCTCAGGGGAAAGTCACGACCTGCCACGACGCGTGGCTCGCGGCGCGGAGGCAGCCCAATGCCCTGAAGCCGATCGCCTCGCGTGAGGACATAGAACACCAGTCCGAGCAGCATGCTGATCCCGGCCACACCGAAGCCGTAGGACCAGCCAAACCGTGGGTGTGCGGCGAACCAGGCGCACACCAGCGGGCCGAAGAGCGCCCCCAGGTTGATACCCATGTAGTACAGGGTAAATCCTGCATCTCGCCGAGGGTCGCCGGGCGCATACAGCTGTCCAACCATCGTGTAGACGTTGGGCTTGAAGAAGCCGGTCCCGAGCACGATCAGACCAAGGCCGGCATAGAAGTACACTCCGGCACCAAGGGCGAGCGTTAAATGTCCCAGTGAAATGAGGATCCCGCCGATCACGAGGGACCGGTTGGTGCCGAGCCAGCGGTCAGCCAGCCAGCCGCCGGCCACCGGCAGGAGAAAGGCGAGCCCGTTATACCATCCGTAGAGACGGCTGGCTTGCTCCTGGCTCCAGCCCAATCCTCCGGTCGTCGTGTCGATGAGATACAGGACGAGCAGGGCGCGCATCCCGTAGTACGCGAAGCGTTCCCAGAGCTCGGTGACAAACAGCACCACCAGCCCCGGCGGATGGTGGACTATCTTGCGACCTCTGCCGGCAGGAGGGATTGCAACAGTGCCCGAGCTCCAGGCACACCGTCAATGCGGAATCGGGCCTGAGTCGAGCCCGGCCCGACCCTGATGGTTATCGCATCAGGTGGGAGAGTCGTAAAGAGATCCTCATCGGTGCGGTCGTCGCCCATGGCGAGCACGGTCATCGCCGCGAGGCGCTCCGGTGGAAGTGGAGGAACGATCCGTCCCTTGTGAATGCCATAGGGCCGGATCTCCACGACCTTGTGACCCGCCAGGATCTCAACTGGCTGATTGCTGAGGAGCTGCGTGAGGTGGAGCCGCAGCTCATTCGCGCGCCGGTCTCCGACCTCCCGATCAGCCATTCGATAGTGCCACGCCAGCGCGACTGACTTCACCTCGACCAGAGAACCGGGCGTGCGGGATGTCACGTCTCGGAGAATGGCGAGCGCCCGTTCCCGCCATCCTGCACTCGTGTCGCTGGCGGGGGTCCAGGTAACTTCCCCCACAGGCCGCGACCAGAAGCCATGCTCCGCGTGAAGCGCAATGGGAAGGGCACCCAGCCATTGCTCCAGCGTCTCACGTGCTCGTCCACTCACAACATGAACTTCGGTCTCGGGGCGGGCTGCCAGCGCGCCAAGCAGCTCGAGCAAGGAAGGGTCGGGGCGGGCGAGCTCCGGAGTGGCAGTGTACGGAACCAAGGTGCCGTCGTAGTCCAGGAGCACGAGGAGATCCGGACACTTCCGCAGCCGCATACTCAGCTCCTCACGAGCCGCGTCGCCTCCGGCCGGTCCTCGCCGGGATGGTGCGCCGCGCTTCGTTACCATCTCCAGCTGCTCGAGGAACGTGGCTGCCCAGCGATGCACATCGTACGCTTGCACGCGCGCTCGCAACGGACGCAGACGGGCCCGACGCTCCTCCTCCGTCATCTGAAGTGCGCGATAACACCCATCGGCTGTAGCGTCCACATCGTACGGGTTGACCTGAATGGCTTCGGGCAGCTCCCAGGACGCGCCGGCGAACTCGCTGAGCACCAGCACGCCGTCTTCATCGGTGCGCGACGCCACGAACTCCTTGGCAACGAGGTTCATGCCGTCCCGAAGTGGTGTGACCACCATGACGTCGGCGGCGCAATACAGCGCCACCAGCTCCGGTTCCGAGATTCCACGGTAGATGTAGTGCACGGGAACCCAATGGGGCGTGCCGAAAACTCCATTAATACGCCCAACCAGGCCGTCAACCAGGCTACGAAATTCCTGATAGGCCTCCACGTTAGTTCGTGAGGGCACGGCAACCTGTATGAGCCGCACTCGCTCCCGCAGCTCCGGATGCAACTCCAGCATTCGCTCGTAGGCCAGAAGTCGGCGGGGTATGCCCTTCGTGTAGTCCAGCCGATCCACTCCCACCAGGAGCCGTTGATTGCCGTCCCCTTTGATGGCGCGGACTTCTTCCTCGGTGGCCGAAGCCTGTGCAGTGGCGGCGAATGACTCTGCATCTATGCCCATGGGAAAGACGCCGAGCCGGACCTCCCGGTTGGAGAGCTGCACTCGATCGATGTCTACAGTGAGGCCCAACAGCGTGAGCGAGGCGGCGAAGTGCCTCAGGTACGCGGGTGTGTGGAAGCCGACCAGGTCTGCGCCGAGAAGCCCTTCGAGCACCTCGTCCCGTTCCGGCAAGGTGCGAAACAGCTCTTCCGCAGGGAACGGAATATGGAGGAAGAATCCGATGCGGGCGTCCGGCAGCCGGCGCCGCAGAAGCTGGGGAAGAAGGAGCAGCTGGTAATCGTGGACCCAGATCAGGTCGCCAGGCTGATACTGGCTGGCCACCAGCTCGGCAAACTGTTCGTTAACCTGGACGTACGGTTCCCAGTCACGCACGTGCAGCGGAACCTGATCCAGTAAGTAGTGGAACAGGGGCCAGAGTACGCCGTTGGAGAACCCCTCGTAATAGCGGGCGACCTGCTCCGCCGTGAGCGGCACGCTGACCAGTCGCAAGGCGGATAGCTGCTCGTCGAGGCCGGTGCGCTGCTCCGGAGAGAGCTCATCGTGATTGGCACCTGACCACCCGATCCATAGCCCGCCGGATTGCTCATGCGGCCGGAGTAGTCCCGTAGCCAGCCCTCCGGAGCTTTTCTGAACTTCGACTCCACCATCGGTTGGACGTACCGTGACCGGAAGGCGATTGGCGACGATGAGGACGCGCGGCATGGTTCAAGGTAGTGGGATTCCGCGTAGGACGGAGGGCCGGAGACTCTCAGCCGGCCCTCACCGTGGCCACACCTGATTGCTTCGGTCCAGATCAGGAAAGTTCTTCTCGACGTCGATCTCGATGTTCCGGACAGCCGGAGTCCGGGCGATCCGTACATTCTGGCGGTCGTCCTGGAGCCAAACGTCAACCGGCAATGTGACCGGCTCCTCCCGGCCGTCAATCCGGGTGATGGTCAGCAGCACCGGCATCAGCGCCTTCCCCTCATTGGTGAGGACGATTTCCAGTGAATCCCCGGCGGTGGTCACGGTATCGATCGCCTGATCCAGCTTCCAGGTCTCGAAGAACCAGCTGCGCCAGAACCAGGATAGATCTTGCCCCGAAACGTCTTCGAAGGTGTTGAACAAATCGTACGGTGTGGGGTGCTTGTAGGCCCATCGCCGGATGTATTCCCGGTAGGCCCGGTTGAAGACATCGGTGCCGAGCACGCCTCGAAGCGCCACCATGACAGTCGCAGGCTTGTAGTAGCTGGCAATTCCGTAGGAAGAATATGTCGGATAGCGGTCCCCGTGACGCATCAGCTCCACCTCGTTGCCCATTTCGGCAAAGTCGAGGTAGTTCTTGCGGTTTCGAGCTTCGTCATCGAATCCCTTGAAGAAGTCCGCCATGGCCTGGGACTGATCGAACTGGGTGAGTCCCTCATCCATCCACGCGTAGCGTTTCTCATCCGAGCCCACGATCATGGGGAACCACATGTGACCGATCTCGTGGGTGGTCACCTCATACAGCCCCAGCGTATCCCACTGCCCCCCGATACACGTCATCATCGGGTATTCCATTCCGCCACAGGACGTCGGTCCATCGACGGCGGTCATGTGGGGATAGGGATATGGCGAGAGGAAGCCGGAGAAAAACTGGATCGAGTGCCTGCTGTAGCGGGCGCTCTGGTCCCAGTGGCTTCTCCGCTGCTCCGGGCGATACAAGGCGTGGATGGCGGTCGTGTCGGGCCGGTTGTCTCCATTAACATCACCGACCACCGCGTGGGTGGCATCCCAGAGGTATTTGGCCGAGGCGGCCCAGGACACGTCCCGGACGTTCTCGGCGCGGTAACGCCAGGTGAGCTTCCCATTACTGCCGGCGGTAGTGGAGACACCTGGCTTGCGATCCTGCTCTCTGACTACGTGAACTATCTCGCTGGTTTGAGCGGCTGAATCGAGACGGGCCCGGGTCTGTGGCGAGAGAACCTCTTCCGGGTTCCGGAGCCGTCCGGTTGCGTTCACCAGCCAGCCAGCCGGGACTGTCAGAGCCACATCGTAGTTCCCGTATCCCATGTAGAACTCTGCATTGCCGAGATACTGGTCCGTCTGCCAGCCGTTCACGTCGTCGTACACAGCCATCTGCGGATACCAGTAGCTTATGTAGTACACCTCTCCATCCTGACCTCCGCGCGGTGCGCCGTCCGGTGGAATACGGATTCTCCAGTTGAAGTCGAATCGGGAGGAGTCACCAGGGGACAGTGGACGAGGCAGCCGGATCCGCAAGATGGTGCCGTCGATCTCATATCCCGGTCGCTCTCCCTCCTCCCTTCCGAGTGTCTGACCCTGTGCGGTGACCCTGCTCAACTCCATACCCTCCACGGCCCAGGGCACGTCGGTGTTGTGGCGGGAATCTGGTGCGAAGATGTTGTGCAGCAGGTGGACGTACACCTCCCGAAGAGTGTCGGGGGAACGGTTGTGGTACGTGACGCTCCCCTTGCCGGTCAACCGTTTGGATACTGGATTCAGCTCGGCTTCGAGTCGGTAGTCCGACCACTGCTGCCAGTACCGAGGGCCCGGGGCTCCGGTATGGGTGCGGGTCCCCGCGGCTACCGCTCGCTCATGGGCTTCGGAAACGGGAAGCTCCACAGTGTTTCGACGGAGCGAAGTACCGGTTGTCCCGGGTACCGGTGCAGCGGTGGGTTCACGTCGTGCGCTACTGCACGCGACGAGAAGAGTTATGAGCCAGAGACTGGGAGAAGTCACTCCCGTCCGTATTCCCATTCGATCCATCAGGTGCTCCAAGGTGAAAAATGCGATGCTGCTCAGCGTCTGCGGAGACGAGCCACGCGCGCTGCTATCCCCGGGACCGCTCCATACGCAACCCAGACTTCTTCACCGCGCGGGCTGAGTGCCAGGTGCCGGACCAGCGCCCCCTGGCTCGGCAGTTGATATATCTCGAACCGCTCGGTTGCAGGATCGTAACGTAGCATCGCGTCCGCCGCAGAGGTGCCAATCCATAGTACACCGGTGGCCGGGTGCGCCCGCACGACATACGGCAGTGCGTCCCGGATCGGCAACGGAATCTCCGTGAATCGCCGGCTGGCAGGATCAAATCGAACGAGGAGGTTGGACGCATAGGCCGGGATCCAGAGTATTCCCTCCTGGTCTATGTCGAAGCGGCGCGGACCACTGTGCGGAGTTGGAAGGGAAAACACCTCGAA
>DATADG010000076.1:0-8891 GCA_036258655.1 Gemmatimonadales bacterium
TGCTCTACCATCAGCCGAAGGACACCGCCGAGTTCGAGCGCTACTATCGAACTACCCATCTGCCCCTGGTCGTAGCCAACCAGAAGGAGATTGGGTTCACCCGGGCCGACCTGACCAAGTTCATCAGGACGGTCGACGGCAAGAAACCGACGTACTACCGACAGGCCGAGCTCTACTTCGCTTCGCTCAACCAGCTCAAGAAAGGAATGTCGACTCTTGGCTTCAAGAAGGTTGCGGACGATCTGCCGCGGTTCGCCACCGGCGGGCTGACCGGCATGATCGCTACTCTATCCAACTCGCACGGTCGCCCACAAGCAAAGACACCCGCGGCCATCCTGACCGTGATCTATAAAAATCCCAAGGACTCCGCTGCGTTCGAGAAGTACTACTCCGAGACCCACCTTCCACTGGTCACGTCCAGCAAGGCCGCAATCGGTTTCCAGAAAGTCGAGCTGACCAAGTTCGTCTCCGGCCTCGAAGGAGATCCTCCGAGGAGGTATCGACAGGTGGAGCTCTATTTCAGCTCCATAGACGCTCTCAAGAAGGGGCTGGAGACTCCGGCATTTCAGAAGGTGGCCGGGGATCTGGGGAAGTTCGCAAGCGGTGGACTGGATGCCCTGATCGGGGTGGAGACGAAGTAGTGCGGCTTGCCGTGCTAGCGGCGCGCCCGGGCTGGCACACCCGGGAACTGGAGCGGGCTGCCCAGGATCGCGGCCATGTCGCAACCGTGCTCCCATACGAAGGCCTGGTGGGAAGCGTCGGGACGGTGCCTGGCCTGCGGAGTGGCGCAGTGAATCTCGAAGATATGGACATGATCCTGGCGCGAATCATCCCAGCAGGCTCCCTGGAGCAGATTGTGTTCCGCGTAGACGCGCTGCACCGGCTGGAAGACCGGGGCACCAGAGTCGTCAACTCTCCCAGGGCCATCGAGCGCACCGTCGACAAGTTTTGGACTTCTACCCTGCTCGAGCAATGTGGCATTCCGACCCCCGAGACGGTCGTCTGCGACAGTCCTGAGGAAGCATTCACGGCATTCCGCACCCTCGGGGATGTGATCGTGAAACCACTCTTTGGATCGATGGGACTGGGAATGGTACGGGTACAGGACGAAGAAATGGCGTATCGAGTATTTCGCGTAATCGACCAGGTCCGAGGGGTGTATTACCTGCAGCGGACAATCGAGCATGATGGGTCCGATATTCGAGCCTTTGTGATTGGCGGACGCGTTGTGGCGTCGATCGAGCGGCGCTCTGCCGGGTGGCGCACCAATCTGGCCCGCGGAGCGTCCGCGCGAACGGTGTTTCTTCCGGAGGACCATTGTGCTCTGGCGGTTCGGGCGGCGGCGGCGGTGGGCGCTGACTACGCGGGAGTCGATCTTCTCACCGGTCGCGATCACCAGACCTATGTGCTGGAGGTCAACGGCATTCCCGGTTGGAGAGGGCTTCAGCAGGCTACTGATCTCGACATCGCGGGGATGCTGCTCGACTATCTCGCCTCCCGTGAATGACCACTCCCGCCGAGGTGGCTGCCGCTGGGCAGCTAGCCTGTCTGCTCGAAGTAAGCGCACCGAAACCCGGCAACGTGTCGCCTGACCGGCACTTTCATGACACTCGCTATGAGGATTTTCTGGCCAGTGCGGTCGCAATCGGGCCGGCGTTGGCGCAGGCCCATGCGCAGCCGCTCGGCGCTACCATTCGCCGCGCGGTGGAGGATACGCTGCGGTGGACCAGGTCGAACACCAATCTGGGCATCGTGCTGCTGCTCGCCCCGCTCGCCCGCGCTGCCCTGCTCCAGGGCAACAGCCTCCGAGATCGGGTCCATCACGTGCTTTCCACCACCACCGTAGCCGACGCGACAGAGGTATACGCCGCCATTCGGAGTGCCCGACCGGGGGGCCTCGGGCATTCAGAGGCGGAGGACGTGGCAGGCGCTCCATCGGTGTCTCTCCGCGATGCCATGGGCCTCGCTGCCGAACGAGACGCCGTTGCTCGCGAGTATGTCACCGATTTCGCGCTTACGTTCGGCACCGGTGTTCCCGCTCTGCTCGCTGCCAGGCGTGAAGGGCTGGCATGGACCGACGCAGCGGTGGAGACTTTCCTGGCATTGCTCGCGACCGGACCCGACACCCACATTGCCAGAAAGCTCGGGGCGGATGAGGCTGAGCTTGTCACCCTCCGAGCGCGGGAGGTCAGGGCTGCGGGTGGGGCCCGGTCGGCGGCGGGCCGGAAGGCCCTAGCCGAGCTGGATCGTGAATTGCGCGATCCGCGCAACCGACGAAACCCGGGCGCCACGGCCGACCTCACCTGCGCCGCGCTTTTCGTCGTTATACTTGAAGGAGGCTGGGACCGTTAGGAGAGAGCAGCCGTGCAGAGCAAGTTCCGCGTGCAGGTCAGCAAAGACTACCTCGTCTTCGCTTCCGCCCACTTCATCACGTTCAAGGGACACCAGTGTGAGTCGCTCCACGGGCACAACTACCGCGTTGGAGTTGCGGTAGAAGGCTCGGTGGATGCGGAGTGCCTCTTTGTCCTGGATTTCAGTGTGCTCAAGCAGATCACCCGGCAACTGGTCGACACCATTGACCACAAGGTGCTGCTCCCCACTCAGAATCCCAAGCTGAGTTACCGTGAGGATGGAGACCGAGTTGCAGTGGACTATTTCGGCCAGCCCACGTACGTGTTTCCCAAACGGGATTGTGCTTTGCTCCCGATTCCGAACAGCACCGCAGAAATGCTGGCGCAGCATCTCGGAATCCAGGTTCACCAGGAGCTAGTCACACGGGGGTACACACACCTGACCAGTCTGGAAGTTGAGGTCGAGGAAAACTACGGTCAGTCTGCGATCTACCGCGAGGCGCTGGCACCCGACTGACCAGGCTCGGTCACCGCGGCCAGGTCAGCCGCGGACAACCTGCCGTTATGAAGTGCGCTTGCCACCAGAGCCCCATCGCAACCAACATCTCGCATTCTTTCGAGGTCCAGCCGGGTCAGCACTCCGCCTCCTGCCAGCAGCCTGACACCGGGCAGCCTCAGACGAAGGGGTTCGAGCAGGCCCAGATCCACGCCACAGCCTGTCCCAATGCGGCCGAGGTCCAGAATCAAAAGTGAGTCCACTCCGGTGTCCACCGCCTGCTCGGCAAGGCTCAGCGGATCGGGTGTTGCTCCGCGGGCATCGTGCAATGCAGGATGAAGTACGGGATTGCCCAGCCGCAGGTCCAGACTGAACACCACCCGAGAAGGACCCACCAGCGAGACGATTGCTTCAAGATCAGAGAACGCATGTAAGGTTTCGAGTCCCACGACGACCTGACTGGCGCCGCAGGACAGCACCTCGAGCGCGCCCTCGGGGAGATGAGTCCCTGCGTCCACCAGCAGTGACCCCGCGAAGCCGGTGTGAAAAGCAGCCAGCTCCCGGATCAGGGTGCGCTGCACCGGGCCGCCCTGGATCGCATCGAGATCAGCGATGTAGCATTGGTGGATGCCAAGCTCGGTATGGAAGGCTCGCAGCACTGCAGCCGCGTCACCGACTTGGCCAGGCGTCAGTTGCGACTCCAGCGGTGCGTACTCTGAGCGGTTGCCAGCCTGGGCGTGGACCGCGATGCCGCCAGCGATATCCAGAACAGGAATGATCTGCATCCGTGATCAACACACTCGAAAGTCGTGAATGAGCCGGCCACCTGCCGTTATGGGCTGGGACATCGGCGGCGTCAACACCAAGGCAGCGCGGCTCAACAGTAACGCACCGCCGGACTGCCGCAGTACCAGCCTACCCTACGAGCTGCAACGTCAACCTTCACTCCTGAGCGACACCCTACGGACCGCAGCATGGCAGATCGGCGCAGAGCGCGACGACTGCCATGCCGTCACAATGACGGCCGAGCTCTCCCAGTTTTTCCGGACCAAACGGGAAGGCGTCGGGTTCGTTCTCGACGCACTGGAGGCGACCTTTCCCTCCGAGCGCCTTCACGTATACACCGTGTCGGGCAGGTTCGTCAGTCCGGAAGCGGCCCGCGAAGATCCACTCGGTGTGGCCGCCTCCAATTGGGCGGCAACGGCCAGCTGGGTCGGGCGATGGATCCCGAACTGTATCCTGATCGACGTCGGCTCCACGACCAGCGATCTCATTCCAATACGGCAGGGCAGGATTGCGGCTTGGGGTCGCACGGACCCCGAACGGCTCCGGACCGGTGAGCTGGTCTATACCGGCGCCCTGCGTACTCCGGTCGAAGCCATAGCGAGGCGACTCCGGTTCCGGGATGCCACGATTGCGCTTGCGGCAGAGGGTTTTGCGCTCAGCGGAGACGTCCACCTCTGGTTGGGAGGCATCCGACCCGAGGAGTATACCTGTCCCACGCCGGATGGCCGGCCTGCGATCAGAGAATACGCCGGCGAGCGGCTCGCGCGGTCTGTATGTGCCGACCGCGATCTGCTGGACGACGCCGACATCGATCAGCTGGCAACCGGTCTTGCCTTCGAGCAAACGCGGAATCTCTGCGAAGCACTCCGGGCAATTCGAGAGCGCTGTCCCGAGCTCGATACCGCGGTCGTCACCGGCCTGGGGGAGTTCATTGCAGCAGGAGCGGCCCGCCTGGTGGGCCTGAAGGTGTGCCCGTTGGCGGAAAAGCTGCATGGATCTTCTCAGACGGCGCCGGCCACCGCAGTGGCGTACTTGCTCCGAACGCACCTGAGCCGATCTCCATGAATCGGCGAACAACGGCCGATACCGGAGTGACCATCGTCAAAATCGGTGGGCGCCTCAGTCAGGTTCCGCAAGCGCTGGATCGAGTGTGTGCCGCGGTGGAAGCAGCCTGCTGCGGACACCAATTGATCGTGGTGCCCGGTGGCGGCCCGTTTGCGGATGCCGTACGCAGCTTCGAGCACCGTCTTCCTATCTCCCCTGATGCAGCCCATTGGATGGCTATTCTCGCGATGGATCAGTACGGGCATGTGCTCGCGGACCGGATCAAGGGTGCCAGGCTGGTTGACGAGGCGGGAGCAGCAATCAAGGCGTCCGGCTCTGGCAGTGTAGCCGTGCTCGCGCCTTTTCGGTGGATGCGCTCCGCCGATGTGCTTCCGCACACCTGGGAGGTCACCAGCGACAGCATAGCGGCGTTTGTGGCTGGCGCGTTGGGCGCAACCCGTCTCATCCTCATCAAGATGACGTCGCAGGGGCAGCCGGTAGACGGCTACTTTCAACGCGCGCTCCCGGTGGGGCTGCCGTACCTCATCCTCGGCTGGGAGCGGGTTGAGGAGCTCTCCGACAGACTCAGCGAGTAGTTCGCTGCCGCCGGACTGCCTGAGCTCCGAGTGGACGCTTCCGGGCCAGGTGATCGACAAAGCGATCGGCCGGAACCGGGCGTCCCACCAGATAGCCCTGTACCTCATCACAGCCCTGCTGTTGCAGAAGCGTGAGGTGGGCTTCGCTTTCTACTCCCTCCGCGATCACCCTCAAGCCCAGCGCATGACCCATTGCAATGATGGCGGTTGTGATCGCCGCGTCATCGGGCTGAATGGCGATTTCGCGAACAAACGATCGGTCGATCTTGAGCGTATCCAGTGGAAAGTGCTTCAGATAGCTGAACGAAGAGTAGCCGGTCCCGAAGTCGTCGACGGCCAGGTGCAGACCCATCGCACGAAGGGCGTGCAACGCCTCCGAACCCTCCCGGTGATGGTTGACCAGCACGCTTTCCGTGAGCTCCAAGCTGAGGTATCTCGGCTCGAGCCCGCTGATCTGGAGCGCGCGCCCGATCGTCTCGGTGAGATTCTTCTTGAGTTGGCGGCTGGACAAATTGACCCCGACCCGGATTCGAGGAAGTCCCGCGTCCTGCCATGAGCGGTTCTGAAGACAGGCGCTCTGCAGGATCCACTCGCCCATAGGGACGATCAGCCCGTTCTCCTCAGCGATGGGAATGAACTCGGACGGCAACAGCAAACCCAGCTCGGGGTGTCGCCAGCGGAGCAAGGCCTCAGCTGCCACGACGGTGTTGGTGTAGGCATCCACAATCGGCTGGTAGTGCACCTCGAACTCATTGCGCTCGAGCGCGCGTCGCAAGTCGTTCTCCAGCGTCATGCGCTGGAGCGCCGTGGTAGTCATGGACTTGGAGTATGTCTGATAGCTGCTGCCACCCTGTTCCTTCGCCTTATACATGGCCGTATCGGCGTGCATCAGCAGGGTATCGATGTCTTCGCCGTCGTAGGGGTAAATGGCGATTCCAATGCTGGCATTGATGAAGATCTCGTGGGTCCCTACTCGCACTGGTTGGGCAAAGCTGGACAAAATTCGTCGCGCCAGCTTCCCGGCATCCTGCGCGTCGTGCAGTCCGGGCATGATAACGGTGAACTCGTCACCTCCGAGGCGGGCGACCTCCGGCGCGAGTGTGGCGAGAGCCGGGCCGACCTCATCTTCTCGCTCCCGGCAGCAAGAGCGGAGTCGGGACGCGACGTGCCGCAGGAGCTGGTCACCCACTTCGTGTCCCAGGGTGTCGTTGATCCGGCTGAAATGATCCAGGTCGATGAAGAAGGCGGCCACCAGCCTCTGGTTTCTGCTGGCCTGCTCCAGCGCATAGGCGAGGCGTTCCTTGTACGACAGCCGATTGGGTAGTCCGGTCAGGCTGTCGAAGTAGGCAAGCTCCCGAACCTGTTCCAGCATGCGGGCATTGGCCAGAGCCACTGCCGCCTGGTCCGCCAGCCGGCGGATCTGGTCCCGGTCCTCGTCGGTGGGGTTGAGATCGAACCGCTCACCGAGAGCAATGATGCCGGAGAGCTGTCGCTGATAGGAGAGCGGCAGAACCACGAACGACGTAGCCCCGAGCTCGGTGAGGGGCCTCAGATAGTTCGGAACACTCGAACCCTCCTTCAATTCCAGCACTTCAGGGCCGGTCAACAGGGCCTGCACATCGGCTGCGCGCAGGCCTATTCGCTCGATGTGCCGCTCACCGTTCACATAGTCCTGGACCACGCTGGTGACCGACTTGGCTCCGTCCGCGATTCCCAGTGTCACGCTGACCATGCTACAGGGATACACATCTCGGATCCGGCCGAGCACGGTATCCACGATGGCCGTGGCGTCGGTCGCCGAGAGGACCGCCCGATCGATTTCAGCCGCGGTCGATAGTGCATTGAACTGGCGACCGAGCTGAGTGGCCATCGTGTTGAATGACGTGGCGAGCTGCTCGAACTCATCCCGGCTCGTCACTGTTACCCGGCTGGTGAAATCCCGCTGCGCAATGCGGTTGGTCCCCTTCTGCAGCTCTTCGAGAGGGAGCACACTCCTCCGGATCTGGCTGACACTGAGCAGGAGTACGGCCAGGCAGGAAAGCCCGAGGACCACGAGGAAGGTGTTGGTGAACTCGACCATCGGCTCCAGCACCTCGTCCTTCGATTCGCTCAGAAACACGGACCAGGGCTGGGCTGCAAAAGCCGTCTCCAGCGGAATCTCAGAGGCCGAGGTGAGGTAGAACTCGCCGGAGCGGGATGCCGACGTATCCAGAGAGGGAACCCCAAGATTCCGGGATCTCTGCACTGGAAGGGGGGCATGAGCCGAGCTGAAGAGGACATGGCCGGAATCATCAACCACTGCAACCCGGGTGGTGGCCGACGGCATGCTCTCCTTGACTTGCCCCCAGAGATACTCAGGACTTACCTCGCCCACGAAGGTTCCTTTGACTTCGCCGCGCCGCACCAGGCGGCGCAGGAGGTACACGCGAGGGCGGTCCCGATCACCGTGCTTGACGGCGATCAGTGGAAGACCGAGGCGCAGGTCGGAGCTGTCGCGGCGGGTGAGACGAGGCCTCTGGGAGAGTCGGCCGAAGATCTCGATTGCCTTGCCGTCGTCACCGACGAATTCCACCGCGACGAAGCGCTGGCGGGCCAGGAGGTCGAGGCCGGCGATCAGCGCCTTGCTCGCCTCGATCAGGTCCTGTCGTTGGCGATTCATGGCTGCGGCGGAGGGTCGGGGTCTCCGGTCCAGAATGATTCCTCCCATGGCCACCCGTCCGTCGAGGGGACCACCCGCCTGGGTCTGATTGCCAGGCTTCGGCGGGGTTGGCGTTCGCGTGACCCGGGGCAGCCGCTTGGCTGCATCGAGCTGAATAATGGCGCTCGGAGGTATGCTCTTCAGGGTGGCATCGAGCAGCAGCAGACGTTCGAAGATCGCCTGCGCCAAAGCACGGTTTGCCTGCTGGAGCCGGGTTTCGCTCTGACGGTAGAGCTGCTGCTTGACGTGACGGTACGACAGAACCGCCAGCACAATCATGGGCACCAGCGCACAGCCCACGAACAAGGCCAGGAGACGACGCCCGAACTTGCTTCGCAGCGGTGTGGACGGGAAAGTCACATTTATGCCCGGCGTGGGTGAGCTGGAACCCCGGTGTATTCCGGGGCGAGCCGAGCAAGTGTTATGCCCTTATGACATCGCTCTAATCGTTGATTTCCAGTAGGTTAGCTCAACCCATCGAGGAGAGATTCGCGGGTGCGTCGGGCGTTTCGCCAAGCGCCTGCTCTGAGGGGGCGTTCCGAACAAAGTCCGAAGAGGTACCGCTGAGCCTGTGTCGAAGCTGCCGAACCAGGAGGGGGCTGACTACGCCGTGTCTGCCGCCAATGCAGGCGGCGCCCCGAACCCCAACGATATCTGGACCGACGGCACTCACCAGCGCCAGATGCTTCGGCTCCAGCCTTCCGGCAAGAGCAGCCAGTAGCCCGTGCTGCTTGACATCCGTCCGAAAATTTGTGAGTGCCTGCAGCGACATGCTTGTGAGAAGATTACCGGAACTCTTATTCCAAGTATCCACCAGCACAGCCGCTGCACCCGATGCTACTGCCGCGCGGCAGAGCTGCTCGGGATCGATGGTGCCGGCGAGCTCGGCATCCGCATATGCCACTGCCACCACAAGAAAA
>DATADG010000077.1:0-5149 GCA_036258655.1 Gemmatimonadales bacterium
GCCGCCCGAGCGGGCGCCGCCCATTCGAGCGTGAGTCGCCGGCCGGCGATCTCGAGCCGCGGCACACCGTCGACTCCGGCCGGCTTGCCCGCTTTCCCGCCCTCCGGCTTCCCCGCTCTGCCCAGCGCGAGCCGGAAGCCCACCGTACCGTATCGGCCACCGGGAATGGCGAGCCCGAACTGCGGCAGTGAACGACCCGTCGCGCCGACCAGGCCAATACTGGGGGCCAGCCACCAGGTCCCGGTCAGCTCCCAGCCGGTGCGGCGCACCGACGCGGCACCGAAGCGCCTCAGGAACATCAACCCAAGGTCGTAGCGGCCCAGCCCGATAGTTGCCCGCGAGCCGACTTCAGTGTACTCGGTCGCCCGGCTCTGAGTGGGTCCCACATTGAGGGTGTCGATCAACCCCGAATCCAATCCCAGCCTGCCGCCCGGCAGAATGCCGGCACCTAATCGGGTCCGCGACATCCAGAGCTCGAGTCCTGCCGGCCCAATGGCGCGGCTGATGCCGCCCTCGAGTCGCGTCAGCCCAGTGGTTCTCCCCACCCCTGCTTCGCCGATCGCCGCCCCTAGCCAGGCCGCGGCGACGTCCCCGGTAGTGTGGAGACGCGCTGCGAAATCCCATCGTATTGCGGTACGGCGATCGGGCTCGCTGCTGAGCCCAAGCTCGGCAATCAGCTCGGGCCGCAGGCCGAAGAGCAGCGGCATGCGATAGTTCGCCGCCATCGCGCCCTGAAAAAGCGGATCTCGTGCGTCCGTGTGGTCCCACGCCATTGGCCCGGTGCCCACGTTGACCGATCCGCCGAATTGGGCATCGACCGTCACCGGCAGGGCGGCGGTCGCGAGTAGCACGAGTCCAGCAGCGCCAGCGATAGAGCACAGGCGGACCGTCATCGTGACGGGCTCCTCGGACTAAGCCGCTCTCGCAAATCCAGGAAATCCTGGTCGTCGCCACCCTCTTCCGCCAGCCTCGAGACGGATTGCCATGCAGCGTCTACAGTCATCCCGCCGGCAACCAGATCGGTGAACACCGCGAGGGGCACCGCTACGTCAGCATCCGGCTCCGCTCGCCGGATTCGGCCCACCATCTCCGGGGTGGCCCCGGCCCGAAGCGCCGCCGCTCCCGCCACCAGCTCGTCGGTGCTCGCCCTGTCGCCGAGCGAACGACGAGCGCGCTGGAGATCGGCGCGCATGGTTCTCACCGCGGCCACGATGCTGGGGCCGGAGGCCCGCTTGCTCGACCCCTCCAGCGCCTTTTGCACCAGCGGCTCGAGGGGAAGTCTCTCTTCGTGGGCAGCGGTTAACACCGCCTCCACCTGCACGCGCGTGACCGAATCCAGCCGTGCAGCGAGCCGGGGATCCTGTGCAACCACGTCCGCGGTTGGCTGATTGAGAGAAAGGAGTAACAGCAGTGCTGCCAGCCGGAGCATGCGCTTACCGATGGGCAACGGTGATGACTGAGGTGGGCGTGCCGAAGTCGTCCTCCAGCGCCCGTGGAGCGGATGGATCCCGATACCAGCGAGTCCCGTCCACGATGAAGGTATACCGATAACGCCCGGGCCGGAGCGGAACGACCACTGACCAGAGGCTGTCCGCGGCAGGGCGAAGGGGCGTGGCTGAGGGATCCCAGTCGTTGAAGTCGCCCACCAGCGCGACCGCGGAGTCGGCTGCAGTACGCAGGACAAACTCCACTGAGCGAACCTCCGCATCAGTCGGGGCGGGCACTGCGCTTCTGCGGCCCACCAGCACGCCGAGCCCGAAGACGATTGCGATGCCCGCTGCAAGCGCCATCGCAGCCACGAACTTTCGCCAGCGGCTCCGGTCATCTCGCCTCTCAGCGGCTTCCGCCTCCAGACGTCGCAGCACCGCCCGCTCGACCCGATCGGTGAGCGGTACCGGGTCGCGCAGCCGAGCGGCGAATCGCTCGGCAACCGGATCGTGCTCGGGATCTTTCCGGTGCTCAGCTCGCACGGTGTTCCCCCAGCAGTCGCCGGAGCCGCTCGCAGGCTCGCTTGACTCTCATCTTCAGTGCGGATTCCTTGGCGCCGGTCAGCTCGACCATCTCCTCATAGGTCATCTCTTCCACGTACTTGAGCAGAAATGCCTCGCGCTGCTCAGGCACCAGTGCGCCCAGTGCGCGGTGAATCTCCTCCCGAGTAACCACGCTTTCCGCCGGATGCGCGACGCCTACAATGTCTGCCGCTTCGAAGGGCACCCGCCGGGCAGCGTCGCGGCCGCGTTGTACGGCCATGGTCCGGCAACGATTGACCAGAATCCGGAACAGCCAGGCGCCGAAGCGGGCAGGCTCCCTGCACTGGTCAATGGAACGATACGCCAGAAAGAAGGCATCCTGCAGCGCATCCTCGGCGTCGCTCTCGTTGCCAAGCAGGTGAAAAGCGTACCGGCCGAAGCGGAGCCGGTAGCGGACCATCAGCAGCCCATAAGCGTCCAGGTTGCCCTGGCGCACGCGCTGCACCAGCTCGGCGTCCGAGGGACTCACTTCAGGAAGACTTACCCGGGCAGTCATGCGTCACATCTCCTCGCCGGGGACTGTCTGTGACGCCGGAAGCTTCAGGGTAGTCTAGTAGATGAACCCCGGCACTCCGGCCGGCTCTGTATTACCCTGTTGCAGGAGCATCTCCTATGCGATTCAGGCTGCTGGCGGCCGGACTGGCCGCCCTGGTGCTTCAGGGCTGCGGTCACAACGGCACCGCGCCGGAATCCGGCGACGGCGCTCGAATCACCTTCGCGAGTGCGTCGCCCGATGCGGGGGCACTGGACCTGCTGGTATATGGAAGGACGATTGCCCGCGGGGTGGGGAGCACAACGGCCTCGCAGGCCGCCGAAGTCGATCCCGGGCAGACGACAGGGGAAGTTCGCGCCACCAGCTCGGCGGCGGTGCTGGCGACCATCTCGCTCGCATTGGAGGCCGGGAAATCCTACACGGTGCTGGTAGCCGGGCCCAGGCAGGCGCTCACCGCGCTGGTCTCGGTCGATACCGGATCCAGCGGCCCGTTACCTCCCCCACCGCCGCGCGAGCCTGTTGACAGCGGTAACCCTCCACCGCAAACCGTGGATTACGCGCGATTCCGAATTGTCCACGCTGCACCGCACGCGCCGCCGCTCGATCCCTACCTTCAGCCAAGCAACGCTCCGCTGGATACCACGCCTGCCTTCCTTCCGTTCGCCTACGGCAGTCTGGCGCTGATCGCCGACCTCATCCGGCCCGCAGGCAACTACACCGTTGCATTTACCGAAGCCGGGACCAGGCGTGTAGTGTTGGATTCCGGCATTATTGAGGCCGCGATCGGGGATCTGCTGACGGTAGTACTGGGAGAAAACGCCGATCGGTCGCTTCGGGTGGATGTAGTACGAGAGTAGCGAGGTAGTACTCAGGTCTGGGGAGCGGTCCGCCGTTCCGGGCCGGCATACTGCCGGCCGTCACCGTCACGACGGTCCTTTCCCACCCAGTTGGCGGCGCCCTGGCGGGCAAGCGCAACCGCCTGGGCCAGCTGGTCGGGAGCAAACGGCTTGGGGACAAACCCGGCAATCCGGACGTCGCCCAGATCGCGGAGCGTCACGTGGTCTCCTATGCCGCTCATGATGAGAATCGGCACATCGGGTCTACGGGCGTGCAGCGCGCGGGCAGTCTCCCCTCCATCCAGCACCGGCATGACGAGATCGAGCAGCACCAGCACGATTTGGTCCGTCGAGCGGTCGAAGAGCTCCAGAGCCTGTTCGCCGTGCTCCGCCGTGAGCACGGTATAGCCCAGCTCCTCGAGCGAATGCTGGACCAGGCTCCGGATGGCTACCTCATCCTCAACCACCAGCACCAGCCCCTCACCCCTCGCCGATTCGGTGACTGCATCCGCTACAGTGAGTGGAGTCTCGGTCAGCTGCTCGGCCGGCAGCAACACGGTAAAGGTGCTCCCCCGGCCAGGTGCGCTCTCGACGGCGATCCCTCCGCCGTGGCTGCGCACGATGCCGAGTGCGGCGGCCAGACCCAGTCCGCGCCCCATGAACTTTGTGGTGAAGAACGGGTCGAAGATCTGCTGCAGGGTCTTCTCATCCATGCCGGAGCCGGTGTCGCGCACTTCGATCTCGGTGTACTTCCGCGGGGGGAGCGAAAAACCGGCATACCGCTCAGCCAGCTCCGCGTCGGATACGTCCCGCACTCGCACTCGGACAGCAACCTCTCCGCGATGATCGCCAATGGCCTCGGCCCCGTTTAGCACCAGATTCAGGAGAAGCTGCTGCAGCTGAGTGACGTCCGCTTCGATAGCGGGGCAATCGTCGGGGATATCGGCCCGGACCGTGATCTTTTTGGAAACCGATGCTCGCACGATTGCCAGGGCGTCATGGGTGACCTGGCACACGTCCACCTTGCGTATCTCGCGTCGCCCTTTTCCGGCATAGTTCAGGAGCTGTCGCACCAGGTCGGCGGCACGGTTGCAGGCCCGCTCTGCGGCCGCCAGCAGCTCATCCGACTCGCCATCCCGCGTGGTCGCGGCAAGCCGGCGCCGGACCAGTGACACGTTGCCCAGAATGGCCGTGAGGACATTGTTGAAGTCGTGCGCCACCCCGGCGGCGAGCACTCCCACGCTCTCGAGCTTCTGGGTTTGACGCACGGCTTCTTCCAGCCGCCGGCGCTCGGTAAAGTCCCGAACGACCTTGGCAAAGCCACGCAGGTTTCCGTTCTGACGCAGGGCAACCATCACCCCGGAGGCCCAGAATCGGCTGCCGTCCTTGCGAACATGCCAGCGTTCGTCCTCACTCCGGCCCCGCTCTCTGGCCATCTGCAGTTCGACTTCGTGGACTCCGGCTTCGCGGTCGGGGGGAACAAAGATCTGGTCGGCAAACGTGCCTTCCACCTCGTGTGACTGGTAGCCAAACAGCCGCTCGGCCCCACGGCTCCAGCGGCTCACCCGGCCGTCGGGATCGAGGATGATGATCCCGTAGTCTTCTGTCGTGCTCAGAAACAGGTCCAGGAGATCGTCTGCCACAGTCCGCTCACGAATTCATGAGAGCGTCACCATGGGGTGCGGCGGGTCAGCAGGCGGTGACTTCGGTCACTTCCTATGGGATATCACCACGTTCGGCCAAAGGTTGGCCAGGGTGGCGCGCCCAGTGCCCTGACCGGTCATCGTCAA
>DATADG010000078.1:0-5100 GCA_036258655.1 Gemmatimonadales bacterium
CCGATGAGCTGCCGCCAAATCTGGAGCTACCAGTGTGGATGGTGGAGAGCGGCAGGGTGAGGTGAACAGTGACGGAGAAGAAGACGCAATTCACTCCACTCGCCGAGGCCCTCACCAGCTACTTCAAGCAGGCGGGGCTGACCAAGCGGGTGCAGCAGGCCGGGATCATCGAGCAGTGGGCCGAGCTGGTGGGGCCCCAAATAGCGGCAGTGACGTCGCCCGAGTCGGTGACACCAGATGGTGTGCTCCGTGTCCGGGTAGCGACCGCCCCGTGGGCCAATGAGCTGAGTCTCATGTCCCCCAAGATTTTGGCCCGGCTCAACGCCGGGCGCTCAGGACGGGTGAAGGAAATTCGATGGGTTCCGGGGCTTCCTGACCGGGTGGATGGCGAGCGTGGTGGTGGTCGACAGCCGTAGCCGAGTACTAGTAGTGAATAGCGAGTAGCTAATAGCCTTAGCCCAAGGACACATGGCCAAAGACGATACCGCCGTCGTGGACGGCAGACCCGAGTACAAAGCCGAGTCGATTCAGGTCCTCAAAGGGCTCGAAGCCGTGCGGCGACGTCCCGGGATGTACATCGGGTCGACCAGCGAGAACGGTCTGCACCACCTGGTTTACGAGGTGGTGGACAACTCCATCGACGAGGCGCTCGCCGGTCACTGCGATGCTATCAACGTCACCATCCACGCGGACAACTCTATCACGGTGCAGGACAACGGGCGGGGAATCCCGGTGGACATGCATCCCACCGAGAAGAAGCCGGCCGTCGAGGTGGCGCTCACCATGCTCCACGCCGGCGGCAAGTTCGACAAGAATACGTACAAGGTCTCCGGCGGGCTGCACGGGGTCGGTGTGTCGGTGGTTAATGCGTTGAGCGAACGGCTGGAAGTCATCGTGGACCGTGACGGCCAGCGACATCATATGGCCTTCGTTCGCGGCAAGACCACCAAGAAGCTCACGGTCATGGGCAAGGCCAAAGGCAGAGGGACCACGGTTCGGTTCAAGCCGGACCCGGAGATCTTTACTGTCCTAGAGTTCCACTACACGACGCTGGCCGATCGGCTGCGCCAGCTCGCCTTCCTGAACCGCGGCGTGTCCATCTCGATCAAGGACGAGCGCGAGGATCCGGTCAAGGCGGAAACCTTTCTGGCGAAGGGTGGCCTGATTCAGTTCGTGGAGTGGTTGAATCGAAACAAGAAGCCGCTCCACCCCAAGCCGATTGCCTTTGCCGCCGTCAAGGACGGTGTCGAGGTAGATCTCGCCCTGCAGTACGAGGACGGATACAACGAGAACACCTTTACCTTCGTGAACAACATCAACACCCACGAAGGCGGCACCCATCTCACCGGCTTCAAGGCGGCATTGACGCGCACCATCAACGATGTGGCCAAGCGGCGGGACTTTCTCAAGAAAGAGGACTTCACCCTGTCAGGCGAGGACATCCGGGAGGGGCTGACCTGCGTGCTCCACGTGAAGGTGCACGAGCCGCAATTCGAGGGGCAGACAAAAACCAAGCTGGGCAACTCCGAGGTGGAAGGCATCGTCAAGGCCGTGGTGAACGAACACCTCGGCAGCTATCTGGAAGAGCACCCCCCTGTCGCGCGAAACATCATCGAGAAGGCGGTGAGCGCGGCCCGGGCTCGTGAAGCGGCGCGCAAGGCACGCGACCTGGTGCGCAAGAAGTCCGGACTGGAGAACGCAGTGCTGCCGGGCAAGCTGGCCGACTGCTCGATCGACGACCCGAGGGTAAGCGAGATCTATCTCGTCGAGGGCGATTCCGCCGGTGGAAGCGCCAAGCAGGGACGGGATCGTTCGTTTCAGGCGATCCTGCCGCTGCGGGGAAAGATCCTGAACGTCGAGCGGGCCCGCATAGACAAGATTCTCGGAAACGAGGAGATCCGGGCCATCATCACCGCAATTGGGACGGGCGTCAAGGAAGACTTTAAGCTCGAAGACGCGCGCTACCACAAGATCATCCTGATGACTGATGCCGACGTGGACGGCGCCCACATCCGGACGCTGCTCCTTACCTTCTTCTTCCGGCAGATGCAGGAGCTCGTCGAAGCCGGGTACGTCTACATCGCCCAACCGCCGCTCTACCGGGTAGCGAAAGGCAAGGAGGAGTTCTACGCCTACACCGAGATCGAGCGCGACGAATACAGCAAGCGTCTCAATGGTGACGGCAAGGGCACCATCAGCATCCAGCGTTACAAGGGCCTTGGGGAGATGAACCCGGATCAGCTCTGGCGGACCACCATGGATCCGGCCACCAGGACCATTCTTCGGGTCACGATGGAGGATGCAGCCACTGCGGCCAAGCTGTTCGACGAGCTGATGGGGGACGAGGTCGAGCCTCGGCGGCAGTTCATCGAGCGCAATGCGAAGTACGTGAACAATCTCGACGTGTAAGGCGGAAGACGGAGCCGAGCGGAGGATCTAGTTCCTACTCTCTGTCTCCCGCGAGCGCAGCGTCAGGCGAAGATCCGACACGGTCGGACCCGGCTCCGCCGCGGACCGGCCCTTGCCGAGCTGGAACCGTAGAGTGTCGGATGTCAGGCCCATCCCACCCAGCACTGCCGGATCGATGGTCGCCTCGTAGAGCCCGGGTCGAAGCCCCATTCGATAGAACGAACCATCCGCGAAAGTCTCGACCACGGTCCGCGTTCCAGATTCGGTTTCGATCAGCACGATCGGGAGGGGACGGTTCAGCGACCGTGAGGCCCCTCCCTCGAGCACCAGGTTTCCTTCGATCACGCCGCCGATATCGATCGGTACGTCCGCGCCCTGGACCAGGTTAGGCGTGGGCGTAACCGCCTGGGCCGCAAACCGTGGCACCCACCACGGTGATTTCAGGCTCAGCGTGTCCGTGGAGATCAGGACCTCCTCATACGGAGCCAGTCCCCAGACCTGGTAACGGCCTGCCGAGTCGACCGTCACCCAACGGTTGCCGACCAGCAGACGGCTCCCCGGCAGGGACGGCTCCTCCTCATCACGGCGCCCGTCCCCATCGAAGTCCAGAAATACCTGACCGCTGACTCCGCCGCGATCGAGCGCAGGTTCGCTGGAGAGTGCCAGAGCGCCGCTGCTCCAGTTCCATACCACAGCACCCGCGACCGACTGATCCAGACGCACCGGGCCATAACCGGTCGGGGCGGTCACCAGCGAAGTGGTTCGCACCGCAGTGAGCTGGGATATGAGGGAAACGGTGATAACAGGGCCAGTGAGACCGCGCTCCCAGCGGGTTCCGGCCTCGAGCCGGAACCACCGTCCCAGATTCCGAGACAGGATCACACTTGCGCTGGCGGGTGATCCGCCGATCTCGGTCTCTGCCTGGCCCTGGAGCCAGATGCCACCGAGCACCGGGCCGAGGGCGCGCATCGGCAATACGGTGGCCTGCAGCCCGAGGTAGTTGCGTTGAACCGCTCGATCGAGACCAGGTGTCCACTGAGCCCGCACGTGAGGTCGGAGCATTGTATTGGCCACGTGGATAGCCGTCCCGAGTCGCACCTCAGACCGAGCGCCTGTACTGGTCAAGGTTCTGGTTGCCTGCGCCTCGGTTACCAGTGCACCAATCCGCCGGCCCGGCATGAAGCGGCCGTAGAGCGACCATTGCTCCCGGGTGCCGGCTGGAAGAAAGGGCGAGCCGCTGCCGGTGTCCGCGTATGAGATGTAGTCGCCCGTGAGCCGAAGCTTGACCGAAGGCTCAAACCTGAGGCCCACCCGGTGAAGGAGATTGGCCACACCCTCGACTTCGATGCCCACCGGGTTGATCGGCGTTCCGACCACAGCTGCGTACGGGTGGAAGACTGAGCCTCGGTCGGTACCCCAGACCTGATCGAGGCCGGCGCGCAGGGTCCAACGATTGGAGGCACCATAGCGAAGGTCAAGGTTCGCCGTTACCTCGCAGCGGGACAGTCGGCAGGCACCTCCGGATACACCGTACTCGAATGCGCCAGCCGAAATCATCGAAGGCAGCGCCCGGAAGGTTTGATTGAAGGTGCGGACCTCCCCGAAGGGACCGTAGGCCACGAAGTCCACCGGGTTCTCGCCATAGTGAATCGGCAGAGTCAGAGCGTACCGGCCCGAACTGCCCACCGTGTCGAATCCCACCAGCCGACCTTCTCGGTAGGCCTCTATGCTCCAATGAGGCGGGAGCGTGCCGGCAAAGGGGAGGTCCTCTACCAGGATGGCCCGGTAGATCGGTGCATTGCTGAAATAGGCTCCTCGCACGACCTGGGGGCGCGGACTGCTCGATGGACCATCACCCAGGCGGAGTTGACGCAGCCATTTCTGATCGGGCCAAGCTCGAGACCAGACTCCTTCGAGCTGAGCCGGAGTGTCTCCGGTTCCGCGTACCCGGACTACAGCGGATCCGCGGGCGACTCCCATTCCCAGTCCCACGTCGTAGGCCGTAGTGGCCGCCGAATTTTCCCTGGTGCCGCGCAGGTCATACGAGAGTACCAGGCCGGAGCGGGGCTGCTCGCCTCCGCGGTAAATCAACTCCGGCGCGAGTGGACGTTCGCCTCCGATCAGGATCGAGCGGGCCGCCTCCCGCTGTATCCGGCGTGCGATGGGCAGGTGCTCCGGATTATGGACAAACAAAGCTGCGTTTTCCCGGTCAATGGTGCTGGAGATGCCGAAGAGATCGGACATTACCCTCTGGGATCCGTACAGCACACCATCGACCACGTGCAGCTCCCCAGCCTCTAGGCGAACCCGCTCGTTCCCCAGATACGCCACGCCGGACTCTGCATCGAAGGAAAACGCTGTCCCGGCTGGCTGTATCTGGCCGCTAATCCGTGACCCGTTGCCCTGATACGCTACCTCGATGAAATCCAGCCACTCAGTCACAGGGAGTAAAAGCTGGTCCTCGGCCCAGTAGCCCAGCAGGACCCGGCGCGCCATCCGGCTCAGCTGTACCTCGAGGAGCATGGGCTCCAGTCCCGGCGGACTGTCCGAGACCGGCATTAGGTTGTCCTCTGGTATGACCGTGCGCACATCGGGTGGTAAGGCTGGAGCCACGGTATCGACGTGAGGCGTTGGGATGTTACTGATTGATTCCGAAGCAGCTTCGGAAAGTTGGGAGCTCATTGGAGCTGA
>DATADG010000079.1:0-4394 GCA_036258655.1 Gemmatimonadales bacterium
TTTTCTTCTCGCGATCGCCTCGGCGGCGTTTTATGGTGCGGCGGACTTCGCCGGGGGCCTGGCTACCCGCCGTGCGGCAGCGATCCCAGTCGTTCTCTTCTCACAGGCGAGCGGTCTGGTGCTGCTCGCACTCATGTTGCCACTTCTGCCCGCCGCGTCACCCTCTCGGCTCGATTTCCTCTGGGGAGCTGTTGCGGGACTGACGGGAGGCGTCGGAGTCGCACTACTCTATAAGGCTCTGGCAGTCGGTACCATGGCGGTGGTGGCACCCACAACCGCGGTCTGTGCCGTCGCGATCCCCGTCATTGTGTCGGTCGTTCTTGGCGAGCGTCCGGTGCCTTTGGCCGTTGTGGGGATGGTGCTCGCCCTCGCGTCGATCGTGCTGGTCAGCTGGCAGCAAACAACACCAGTGACAGACCAGGCGACCAGGTCAGCGGGCGGGCTTCCCCCGGGCGTCGCCCTGGCATTGGTATCAGGCGTAGCGATCGGCCTCTTCTTTCTGGCACTGGCTCGCACCGAACGCGCTGCCGGGATGTGGCCCATTCTCGCGGCCCGCACCGTATCAGTGACGCTCTTTGGAAGTCTCGCCATCGCGGCTCGGCAGAACCTGCGGATGGGTGCCCCGACAGCGACGATGGTCATTGTCGCCGGCGTGGTAGATATGATCGCGAACGCGTTTTATCTCATCGCGGCCCGTGAGGGGCCGCTGAGTACTGTTGTGACGCTGTCCTCGTTGTATCCGGCGAGCACGGTGCTGCTGGCACGGGTCATTCTAGGTGAGCGGCTCAACAGTTGGCAGATTACCGGGGTGGGCTGTGCGTTGACAGCGATTGTGCTGATCGTCAGTGGTGGGTGAAAAGACGCGAATAATGTCGCCTTCCAAGACCCCCTCCGAGGTACTCGTCATCAATGGCCGCGAGGTTTCTGTCTCCAATCCGGACAAGATCCTTTTTCCGGAGGCGAAGCATACCAAGCTGGATCTGGTCCACTACTACCTCTCTGTAGCGGAAGGTGCTCTCCGGGGTGCGGGCGGCCGGCCGAACATGCTGGTGCGTTACCCCAATGGGATTCGAGGAGAGCACTTCTACCAGAAGCGAGCCCCTGAATCCCGTCCCTCCTGGATCGAAGTGGTTTCGCTACGCTTTCCTTCCGGGCGGAGCGCGGACGAAGTGGTGCCGCGTGACCCGGCGGCTCTCGTCTGGTTGGCCAATCTCGGCTGCCTGGAGCTGCATCCGCATCCGGTTCGGGCCGACGATCTCGAGCATCCGGATGAGCTCAGGGTTGACCTCGATCCCGTCCCGGGGATCGAGTGGCGCCAGGTGCGGGAGGTGGCTCATGTGGCACAAGCGACCCTGGTCGACTTCAAGCTAACCGGATGGCCCAAGACATCCGGATCACGCGGCATGCATGTCATCGTTCGGATCGAACGCCGCTGGACATTCGACGAGGTCCGGCGCGCAGCCCTGGCGCTGGCACGGGAGGTCGAGCGCCGGTCTCCGCTTCTCGCGACGAGCAAGTGGTGGAAAGAGGAGCGCCACGGCGTCTTCGTGGATTACAACCAGAATGCGAAGGACCGGACAGTGGCGTCAGCGTACTCGGTGCGCCCGACTGCCGACGCGCGGGTATCCGCCCCGCTCGGCTGGGACGAAGTGAACGACTGCGACCCTCACGACTTCACCCTGGCCACAATGCCGGGCCGGTTCACCTCGGTGGGAGACCGGCACGAAGACATCGACCGGCATCCCGGCTCACTGGAGCCTCTGCTCGAGCTCTCTGCCGAGCACGAGCGTGAGGGCTTGGGAGACGCTCCATGGCCCCCCCACTACAAGAAGCAGAGGGGCGAGCCCGCCCGGGTGCAGCCCTCCAAACGCCGGGTATCCAAGCATCCGCTGATCGAGATCGGTCGCGCTCAGCGCAAGGAGGATGTGCTGGCGGGACTGGAGCGCTGGAAGGCGCGCCACCCCGAGGCTGCGGCGCACCTTGAACCAGCCGACGTGCTGGTGGACTCGATGCGCGGCCGCTCGTCCACCTGGACCCGCATCCGAATCAACCTTCAGCATGTCCCGGCCAAGCTCCGGCCGACGCAGGAACCGCTCGACCCAGATGAAGAACCGAGCGGGTAGTCAGTTCACTAGAGAGACAGGAGTGATCAGGAGAGTTTGGATCCCGAGGCAAACACCTTGTCCAGCTGATACGAGGGCGTGACCTCGAGCTGATCGTAGCGGCACTCCTCCGGCTGCTTGTCCGGGCGCCAGCGGAGAAACGTCGCCGCGTGGCGGAAGCGGTCGCCCTGGAGATGATCGTACTTGACCTCGCACACGCGCTCGATTCGAAGCGGCTCCCATGATAAATCTTTCCCAGCACTCCAACGGCTCTGAGCTCCCGGCATGCGATTCATCTCGTGCTCACTCGCCTGGGCCCACTCGCGCCAGGGATGATGCTCCATGGCATTCTTGCGTAACGGCTCCAGCTCCGCGGCAAGCTCTCGCCGCTTCGCCATGGTGAACGAGGACGTGACTCCGACGTGCTGGAGCATGCCACGGTCATCGTAGAGGCCGAGCAGGAGTGAGCCAACCAGACCCTTGCCCGTCTTATGCCAGCGGAATCCGGCGACAACACAATCCGCCGTTCGTGCGTGCTTCACCTTTATCATTGCCCGCTTGCCCGCGAGATAGGGCAGCTCCAGGGGCTTCACGACTACCCCATCCAGGCCTGCGCCCTCGAACTCGTCCAGCCACTTCACCGCGGTGTCCCGGTCTCTCGTCGCGGGGGTCAGATGGACCGGCGGACCGGTGCGGGCAAGCAGACGCTCGAGCCGCACACGCCGTTCCCTTTGAGCCAACCCTCTCAGATCCCGCCCCTCCGCGGCCAGAACATCGAAAGCGACAAAGGAAGCCGGTGTCTCCTGCGCCAACTTTGCTACCCGTGAAGCAGCCGGATGCAACCGCAGCTGGAGGGTATCGAAGTCGAGCCCGTTTTTCCCGATGATCACGACCTCGCCGTCAAGCACGCATTGCTTCGGCAACTTCTTGAGGAGCGCAGCGTGCAGTTCGGGGAAATACCGGTCCAACGGGCGGAGATCACGGCTCTGGATGTAGACATCATCATCGCCCCGGAAGATGATTGCACGGAACCCGTCCCACTTGGGTTCATACAGGAAGGGACCGGCCTGGGGCAGATCGTCGGCGAGCTTGGCCAGCATCGGTTCAATTGGGGGCTCGATGGGATATGGCGGCATCTCTATATCTGCCTCATGTCGACTTGGATGGTCATCCTTGAATGTGATATAGAGCCCGGCCTACCGGTCGAGCAAGCTTCCCGAGAAACCATATGTTAGCTCCTGATCGAGCAAGGACATACCACTGGAAACCCGTTCTGGAGAGCTGCCACGATGAAGACCTATTACCAGCCATTACTCGGACTAACAGCGGCTACCCTGCTGATCGGGTGCGGACAGCGCGAGGCGCCGGCTGACCGGCTGTCCGGGCAGCCGGGCGATACTGCCGGGTCCGAGGTCCGTTCGGTAGGAACCGTGAAGGCGCCTGACGGCGTGGCAATCCGGTACGAGGTGGCCGGGCGTGGCGACCCGACTCTGGTCTTCGTGCACGGCTGGTCGTGCGACCGCTCGTACTGGCGACCGCAGATCGACGATTTCACGAAATCGCACCGAGTTGTCGCCGTGGATCTCGGCGGGCATGGAGAGTCCGGCCTGGACCGAAAGAACTGGACCATGGCCGCCTTTGCCGGTGACGTCCGCGCGGTAGTCGAAGAGCTCAACCTGCAGAAGGTGGTGCTGGTTGGCCACTCGATGGGTGGTCCGGTGATCCTGGAGGCGGCCCGGCTGATGCCGGATCGCGTGGTCGCACTGATCCCGGTGGACTTCTTCAGCGAGGTTGACCGCCGAATCCCGGCCGAGCAGCGAAAAGCCTTTCTGGGCCCGATGCGGGCTGATTTCTCGAAGACGACGAGGGCGTTTGTCCGACAGGCGATGTTCACTCCCCGGTCGGACTCGGCACTCGCGGAGCGAATCGCCCGGGACATGGCGGCCGCCTCGCCCGCAGTGGCTGTTTCGGCAATGGAGAACCTGCTCCAGTACGATCAGGGTGCCGCATTGGCTGCGGCAAAGCCGCCACTGCGGCTGATCAACTCGGATCTTTGGGCTACCGACCTCGAGGCGCTCCGGCGGCGTAATCCGAACATCAGTTTGGCAGTCGTGCCGGGCGTAGGTCATTTCCTGATGATGGAAGACCCGGACGAGTTCAACCGCATACTGGCCCGTGCCATACGGGACCTGGTGCGGCCATGATATCGGCTTAACGATGACCGGGCAGGGCACGGGGCGCGCCACCCTGGCCAACCTTATGGCCGAAAGTAGTGATATCCCATAGGAAGTG